>NZ_DAMAGB010000014.1:0-92998 GCF_031995485.1 Janthinobacterium sp. | reverse complement strand
CGCCAATAAAAGAAAAGCCCTTTGGTTCTCTGAACCGAAGGGCTTTTCCCATTTCTGGGTCAGTTTTCATACTTCAAACAAAGCGACCCAGTACATTGGCGCATTCCCCCCCCGACGGCGCATAGGCCGGAGTCGGACCCTGAGGGTCCGACTCCGGAAGTTGCTTTTGGGTTAAAAAGACGCCAACTTGACGGCATCATGGCCGGTTCCCTGCTGTTAGAATCACCCACCATCGTTTTCCTTTCCCCCATGCGCCTGTCCGGCAATCCGCATCCTTATCTGCTGCTGCGACTGCGCCTGACCCATCACGCGCTGCGCCAGTTTGTCGCCAGCCTCGCCAGCTCCGTGGAAATCCTGGTGCTGCTGGCAGGCCCGCTGCTGTTGGGCCTGCTGAGCGTGCTGGCCCTGCCGTGCCTGCATGCGGCCACGCTGCCCTGGCCAGCCGCGCTGGCCATCATCGGCGCCCAGGCGCTGGCCACCTGCCTGCCCGCCTGGCTGCTGCGCAAGCGCCTGCTGCCGGCACCGGTCGCGGCCTGGCTGCGCGCCCTGCCCCTGACGCCGGCTTTACGCTGGCAAGCCGATGCGGGCGTGGCCGCCATGCTGATGGCGCCGCTGGCGCTGGCCTATGCGGCGTCTGCCGGCGTCTGGCTGTACCAGTCGCCGGCCTGGCTGCGACCGGTCGCGGCGCAAGGCATGGCCGCCATCGGCGCCAGCTGGCTGCTGTCCTGGCTGCTGACGGCCTGCATCTTCAAGCTGCGCATGGCGGCGCCACGTCCGGTACGGCACGCCAGGCAAACGGCAGCTGTCCGCCTGGCATCCGTCGCACCGCGCTGGACTACCATGTTTGTGTGGCGCCGCCTGTTCTGGCTGCCATTCTGGCGCGCGGACAACGTGGTCGGCATCCAGCAAAGCCTGCTGCTGGCAGGCGCCGTCATCAGCATGCTGGCCTGGCTGCTGCGCGTGCCACTCGTGCCGGCGCCCTTGCTGGCGCTGCTGGCCAGCGCCAGCCTGGTGCTGATTACCGACCGCGGCGACAAGGCCGTGCGCGAGCAGCTGACGCTGTTGCGTCCGTCCCTGGCCGCCTGGCCGATCGCCTGCACGCCGTTGATCCGCCTGGCCTGCGCTTTCAGCCTGCTGCCGGGCTTTGCCGTACTGGTCGCAGCCGCCGCGCTGCTGCAGGCCACCACCCCGGCCGTCCTGCAGCAGCGCGTCGCGCTCGTGTATGCATGCACGGCCAGTTGCGCCCTGCTGGCCATCGTTGGCCTGCCCCGCCTGTCCGCACGGGCAAGGGTGGCGCTGGTGGTGTTTGCCATCCTGATCTTGACCGCCATCGGCAGCGAACTATGGAACTGAACATGCCCTCGCCCACCCTGCATATTGAACAGCTCGATTTTCACTTTGCCACCCACGCGGTCTTCACCGGCTACAGCCGGCAGTTCGGCCCCGGCATTACCTGGCTGCGCGGCGCCAATGGCGCCGGCAAGACCACGCTGCTGAAACTGGCGGGCGGCGCGCTGGCGCCACTGCACGGCACCGTGCGCCTGGACCAGACCGACAGCGCCGGCATGCCGCTGGCCTATCGGATGCAGACCTTTTATTGCGGCGGCGATACACCCGCCCTGCCCTGGCTGACGGTCACCGAATTTCTCGACCTGCACCTGGCGCTGTATCCGGGCAGCGAGCCGGCGCGCGTGCAAGCAGAGCTTGATGCGTTTGCCATGGCCGGCAGCATGCAACAGAGCATCACTGCGCTGTCGCTGGGCCAGCACAAGAAGCTGCAGCTGGTGCTGGCGCTGGCCTTGCCGGTGAAACTGCTGCTGATCGATGAACCGTTCAACGGACTCGATGCCGATGCGATGGCGTATCTGCGCGAGCGCCTGTCCGATGCGGGCCGCCTGGCGCGCCAGTGCATCGTGCTGACCAGCCACCTGGAGCCGCAACTGCCGCTGGCGGCAACCGTGCAATTGTGAAATACCGCTTTGCAGTTCAGGCACAACCGGCTTAGCATGCCGGCTGCGCCTGCCGGCGATCCCGGCGCGCTCCCACAACATATGGCTCTTATCCAGGGCCGGCATTCCGGAGATCTGCATGTTTCACATTCCTCGCGCTACCTTTGCCCTCGCCTGCACCCTCGCTTTCGCTACCGTCCACGCTGCAGGCCCGACCGGCGCCGCCGCCGACTACGGCACGCCCGCGCCTGCGGCAGCCGCCCAGCGCACCATCACGCTGCAAGCGGACACCCGCCATATCAATGTCACGCGCGGCGAAACCGTCACCATCGAGCGCGCCGGCCAGCGCTTCAGCTGGCATGTCGACACCTGGGGCAACCGCACCATGTTCCTCCTGGCCGAGATCGCGCCGACAACCATGGCGGTCGATGGCATCAAGGTGTATGTGGCCAGCAACCCCTTGTATTCGGGCAGCTGACCACTTTGCGCTCGCGCATGAAAAAACCGGAACGGCCTCGCGGCGGTTCCGGTTTTTTTGCAGTGAGACAGCTTACGCCGTCATGGCTTCCTTCGAGGCCGACTCTTCCACCACTTCTTCATCGCCCGAACGGATCAGGTGATCAAAGGCGGACAAGGCAGCCTTGGCGCCTTCGCCGGTGGCGATGATGATCTGCTTGTACGGCACCGTGGTGACGTCGCCGGCGGCAAACACGCCGGGGATCGAGGTCTGGCCGCGGGCATCGACTTCGATCTCGCCGTGGCGCGACAAGGCCAGGGTACCCTTCAGCCATTCGGTGTTCGGCACCAGGCCAATCTGCACGAACACGCCTTCCAGCTCGACCCTGTTCGACGCGCCGCTGACGCGGTCGGTGTAGCTCAGGCCATTGACGATCTTGCCGTCGCCGTGGATCTCGGTGGTTTGCGCCGAGGTGATCACGGTGACATTGGCCAGGCTGCGCAGCTTGCGTTGCAGTACCGCATCGGCGCGCAGTTCTGCGCCGAATTCGATCAGGGTCACGTGTTTTACCAGGCCGGCCAGGTCGATCGCCGCTTCCACCCCCGAGTTGCCGCCGCCGATCACCGCCACGCGCTTGCCCTTGAACAGCGGGCCGTCGCAGTGCGGGCAGTAGGCGACACCCTTGTTGCGGTATTCCTTCTCGCCCGGCACGTTGATTTCGCGCCAGCGGGCGCCGGTCGCCAGGATCACGGTTTTCGCTTTCAGCACGGCGCCACCGGCCGTTTCAATCTCGATCAGCTTGCCTGGCGTCAGCTTGGCGGCGCGCTGGGTATTCATGATGTCGACTTCATAGGTCTTGACGTGCTGCTCCAGCGCCACGGCAAACTTCGGACCGTCGGTTTCCTTGATCGAAATAAAGTTTTCGATCGCCATGGTGTCGAGCACCTGGCCGCCGAAACGCTCGGCCAGCACGCCGGTCTTGATGCCTTTGCGGGCCGCGTAGATGGCCGAGGCCGCACCGGCAGGGCCGCCGCCGACGATCAGCACGTCGAACACGTCTTTCTTGCTCAGTGCTTCGGCCTGGCGGGCGCCGGCATTGGTGTCGAGCTTGGCGAGGATTTCCTCGACATTGGTGCGGCCCTGGCCGAAATGCTGGCCGTTCAGGAACATCATCGGCACGGCCATGATCTGGCGCTCTTCGACTTCTTTCGGGAACACGCCGCCATCGATGGTGGTGACCTTGATGCGCGGATTAATCACCGACATGGCGTTCAGCGCCTGCACCACTTCCGGGCAGTTATGGCAGGACAGCGAAATAAAGGTTTCAAATTCAAAATCGCCGTCGAGGTTGCGGATCTGTTCGATCACGGCCTCGTCGAACTTGATGGTGTGGCCGCCCACTTGCAGCAGCGCCAGCACCAGCGAGGTAAATTCATGACCCATCGGCACACCGGCGAAACGCACGCCGATATCGGTGCCGGCACGGTTGATGCTGAACGACGGGGCGCGCACGCCAGCGTCAGTGCGCTCGACCAGCGTGATCTTGTCGCTCAACAGGACTATTTCCTGGAGCAATTCTTTCATCTCGCGGGCTTTTGCGCTGTCATCGAGAGAAGCGACCAGCTCAAGCGGATACACCACTTTTTCCAGGTAGGATTTCAGTTGGGTTTTGAGGGTTGCGTCTAACATGATGTTTTCTTCCTTTACAAATATTTAGGCGGATGCCGGGCCGGACGCCCGGTCCGGCATCGCGGTAACTACTTGTGTGCTACGAGATGTTTCAAGGCATCAAGTCTTAGATCTTGCCGACCAGGTCCAGCGATGGGGTCAGCGTGGCGGCGCCTTCGGTCCATTTGGCTGGGCAAACTTCGCCTGGGTGAGCAGCAACGTATTGGGCAGCCTTGACTTTGCGCAGCAGTTCCGATGCGTCACGGCCGATGCCGTTGTCATGCACTTCCAGCACTTTGATGAAACCTTCAGGATTGATGACGAAGGTACCGCGCAGTGCCATGCCTTCTTCTTCGATCATGACTTCGAAGTTGCGCGACAGGGCGCCGGTCGGGTCGCCGATCAGTGCGTATTGCACTTTCTTGATCGCGTCCGAGGTGTCGTGCCATGCTTTGTGTGCGAAATGCGAGTCGGTCGAGATACCGTACACGTCGGCGCCCAGTTGCTGGAATGCGGCGTAGTTATCGGCCAGGTCTTCCAGTTCGGTTGGGCAAACGAAGGTGAAGTCGGCTGGGTAGAACACGAATACCGACCACTTGCCTTTCAGGGACTCTTCCGTCAAGTCGACGAATTTGCCGTTGTGGTATGCAGTTGCCTTGAATGGTTTAACTTGGGTATTGATAAGCGACATGGTCATTTCCTCTCGGGGTTGTGAATCAGTAAGACCCTAGTGTAAAGGGTTTTATGTGATATTCAAAATTGATTGTCACAATAGATTCAATTGTTTTTGACTATCATGACAAAATGGGAACGCCGTCAGGCAGTTCCCATTTTGTTGTACAACACGTAGTTTGCGGATCAGTCGCGCAGTTCCTGCGGTACTTTACCGCCGTTGGCGGCCAGCTTGGTCATCACCTGGCGGTGCAGCCAGATATTCATGCTGGCCGAATCGTTGGTATCGCCCGTGAAATGCAGTTCCTGCGCCAGTTCCTTGCGCGAGGCCAGGCTGCTGTCGAGTTGCAGCAGTTTCAGCAGATCGACGATGGAGGTGCGCCAGTTGAGCTTTTCCGGGTTTTTCTCGGCCAGGCTGGTCAGCACGGCTTCCACGTCGACGGTTTGCACTGGCGCGGCCGGTGCTGCTGCAGGAGCCGGGGCGGCGGCGGGCGCTGGTGCGGCCGGTGCCGGCGCAGCTGGCGCTGGCGCTGCAGGGGCGGCCGGTTTGGCGGCGTCGCCGTGATGGAAAATCTTGTTGTAGATATTGCTGAAAATGCCCATGTATGCACCTCGTAGGTTAGTGAATGGAAGAAGTTTTGCCTGCGCGCCAGTGGCTTGAGCGGTCACGATTTATCTGTAAATGCCGGGCCGGGCGCAGGCACCAGCACGACGAGTATAAGCCGGGAGTGGCGCCACCCTGCGTCCCGCTGACATGCCTCAACTGGCGGTGCGCAGCACCTGTTTCAAGTGGCCAAGGAATATTGCGCGAGCCACCGCAGATTGAAATCGTCGATGGCCAGTGGTGTTGAAAACAGGAAACCTTGCGCCTCGTCGCAACCCATTCCCAACAGCAACGTGCGCTGGGCCGGCGTCTCCACGCCTTCAGCAATCACGCGCATGCCCAGCTTGTGGGCCACGGTCACAATGGCTTCGGACAGGGCCAGCTCGCTGGCGCCGGGCGCCAGCCGGTGCACAAACGCGCCGTCAATCTTCAGGTAGTCGATGCCGCACTGCTGCAGCTGCGTCAGCGAGGCCAGTCCGCTGCCGAAATCGTCGAGCGCAATCTGCACGCCGGCCTGGCGCAGTTCGGCCAGGCGCCGCACCACACCGCTGCCGGCAGCCTGCAGCACCTCTTCGGTCAGGTCGAGCACGATGGCGCTGGCGGGCAGGTCCAGTGCCTGCAGGTGGCGCAGCCAGGCGCCCGGCGCTTCGCCTTCGCGCAGGAATTGCAGCGGCGACTGGTTGATGCAGATCTGCAAGCCGGGCCAGCCGATGGCGTGGCCCTGCGCGCGCCAGCGCTGCAGCTGTTCCGCGGCAGTATGAAACACCCAGTCGCCGATTTCCGCGATCAGGCCGCTGCTTTCCGCCAGTGCAATGAAGTCAAGCGGCGCCAGCAAGCCGCGCTGCGGATGATTCCAGCGCAGCAGTGCTTCCGCCTTGAGCAGGTGGCCGCTGCGCACGTCCACCACCGGCTGGTAGTGCAATTGCATCTGGCGCTCGCGCAGCGCGGTGCGCAAGTCGGCCGACAGGCGCATGCGGTTGACGGCCGCCACCTGCAGCGCCGGCGTAAAGTAGCTGTAGCGGTTGCGCCCGGCACCCTTCGACACATACATGGCCTGGTCGGCATGCTTGAGCAGGTCTTCGATATTGTCGGCATCGTCCGGGGACAGCGTGATGCCGATCGAGGCCGACACAAACGCCTGCTCCTGGCCCAGCACAAATGGCGCCTGCAGGCTGCCCAGGATGTGGCGCGCAATACGGTCGATCTGCTGCAAATCGTCGAGGTCGGGCAGGATCACGGTAAATTCATCGCCACCGAGGCGCGCCACGGTATCAGTTTCGCGCACGCCCAGGCGGATGCGGCGGGCCGCCTCGATCAGCAGGATGTCGCCCTGGTGGTGGCCCAGGGTGTCGTTGACTTCCTTGAAATGGTCGAGGTCGATGAACAGCACGGCGATGCGCGCGCCTTCGCGGCGTCCCTGGGCCAGCGCATGGCGCAGCCGCTCGTGGAACATGCGCCGGTTCGGCAGCTGGGTCAGCGCATCGAAATTGGCTTGCTGCCAGATCAGCGCCTCGCTCTCGCGCTTGTCCGTCACGTCTTCCAGCATGCACAGATGGTGCGGGCCGCCCTCGCCCGCCGTTTCGATGGCCGTCACGGCAGCGTCGACCCAGACGATGGCTCCATCAGGACGCACGATGCGCTTGGCATGGCGAAAGCCCTGCAGCTGGTGCGCGAGCAACTGTGCCAGTTCCTCCTGCTCGAACGCCACATCGTCGGCATGCGTGATATCGCGCCAGGTGCAATGCCGCAGTTGCTCAAGGCTGCGCCCGGTGATGGCCAGGTAGCGTGGGTTAATGTCGCGAAATTGTCCGCTGACGGTATCGATCAGCGCGATGCCCATCGGCGACTCTTCGAACATGGTGCGAAAGCGCACTTCGCCCTGGCGGATGGTGCGCTCGCTGCGCCGCCGTTCGCGCGCCAGGCTGGTGAAATGCACGACTGCGGCCACCGCGAACAGGCTGCCGGCCACGCCCAGCGACAGGTACAGCCAGCCCAAATCGGCGTCAACTTGCGGCTGGTACAGAAAACCCTGGTAAGCGCGGCTGGCGGTGGCGCCCGCCGGCAGCATGCCCATCGCCGCATAGGTATCGGCAATATGCTGCCAACGCAATGGATTCATGTAGCCGGGCTCGACCAGCACCGGCTGCAGCAGCAATTCCATCTGCTGCGCTTCGTACAGCAGATGCGCGATATCGTGGCGCTGGCTGTACCTGGCGTGGATCAGCCTGGCCATCTCTTCACGGTGGCGCATCGCATATTGCCAGCCGCGCAGGCTGGCCGCGCGAAACGCCTTGACCCGCTCAGGGCGGCGGCGCAGCTCGTGCTCGCTGGTAAACAGGTTGTCGCCATAGAAATCGATGCCCACCGTACGCGGCGTAAACTGGTAATACGGCATGCCGGCACGGTCCAGGTAGTCGGGCTCGTTGGTCGAATAGGCGGAAATGGCGCTGATCCTGCCCGCGATCAGGTCACCCGCCCGGTCGCTGGACGGCACATGCAGCATGGCATTGCGGGCGATGCCCATCTTGCTCAGCAACAGCGAGGCTTCATCGCCGGGCGCGCCGACCATCACATTGGCGCCTTCCAGCCGGCGCACATCGGGCGCGCCGCCCTGCTGGCGCATCAGCAAGACCACCGGCGAATGCTGGAAGATCACGGCCAGCACCACCACCGGCTTGCCGGCCAGCCGGCCCAGCAACAGGCTGCTGCCGCCGACGCCATAGTCAGCCTGGCCGGACAGCACGGCCTCGTCGACGCGCCGGCCGTCCACGCCTTCGGCCAGTTGCACGTCGAGGCCCGCCTCGCGGTAATAGCCCTGCTCGATGGCGGCGTAATAGCCGGCAAACTGGAACTGATGGATATGCTTGAGTTGTAACACGACCCGCTCCAGCGCCAGGGCCGGAGGGTGGATGCAGAACAGGATGAACAACAGGGCAAGCCAGCCGAAATCCTGCCTGCCAGCGGGTGGCAGTGACTGGCAGGAGGCGGCGCGGGCTTCCATCGGCATGGCTGGGAACCATAGATAAACTGCCGAGTTGGCAGGGTACTGCTATTGTAGCCGCACCGCATCGCCAGTGAAATATTATTTCATCAGATGCAATAACATTGCTGTTTGCACACTAGAATACAACACCCGCCACCAGGATTACATTTGCGTACGGGGTGCATTCGCCCGTGCGCACGATGGCGCGCGCACGGCGGCTCAGCAGCTTGAACTCCTCGTGCGACAGCTGGCGCGCGTCGGGCAAGCCCAGCTCCGCCACCTGTCCGGCGATGGCCGGATTATGGTGCGGCAATTCGCTGGCCAGGAAGTGGTGCTCGACCTGCATTTCGCTGAGCACGGTTTTCACGGTATCGACAAAGCCCGGAATGCCATGCGTCAGCGCCAGGTCGATCAGCGGCACGCCGGGCTGCGACGGCAGGCCGGCGTCGCCGATAACGACCATGTCGCCATGGCCCAGCGAGGCGACCAGTTGCGACAGTGCAATATTGAGCAGCGGTGATTTTTTCATGGGCTTAGAACAATTCGTGCAGGTAAGGGATTGAAGTTTGCGCACCGGGCTTGGTGACGCTCCAGGCAGCCGCGCGCTGACCCTGCGCGATTGCTTCGGCTTCATCGAGACCGGAAGCCAGGCCGGCCACGAAGCCGCCGATAAAGGTGTCGCCGGCGGCGGTGGTGTCAACCGCCTGCACCGCCTGCGCCGGAAAGTCGTAGTCGCCGCCATACAGCCCCGCATGCACGCCCTTGGCGCCAAGCGTGATGATGATATTGTCGCTGCCCTGCTTCTGCAGTGCGGCGGCCAGTGCTTTCACGTCGCTGGCGTCGACCTCGCCGCCGGCCAGCATGGCCGCTTCGATTTCGTTCGGAATCAGGTAGTCGACCAAGGCCAGCACATCGGCAGGCACGCTGGCGGCCGGCGCCGGGTTCAGCACCACGGTCTTGCCCAGCGAGCGCGCCAGCCTGATCGCATGCATCACGGTAGCCATCGGCACTTCGAGCTGCAGCACGACGATGTCGGACTGTTCGATCAGTTCCTTGGCGGCATCGATATGCGCCGGGCTCAAACAATCGTTGGCGCCGCCGGCCAGCACGATGCTGTTCTGGCCGTTGTCGTCGACCAGGATCGAAGCGATGCCGGATGCCACGCCCGGCACGGTGGTGACATGGCTGTCGATAATGCCGTCAGATACCAGCGCGGCGCGCAGGGTGGCGCCGAATTCGTCGTCGCCGACGCAGGCCACCATGGCCACCTGCTGGCCGCCGGCCTCGACCTTGCCGCTCATGCGCGCGCAGGCCACGGCCTGGTTGGCACCCTTGCCGCCAGGAATAGTACGGAAGGCGCCGCCCGTCAGGGTTTCGCCGGGGAGCGGCATGCGCGGCACGCGCAAGACCAGGTCCATGTTAATGCTGCCGATAACCACGATCATGGTGTCATTCCCATCAGTTCAGTAGAAGGTAAAAAAGCGCCGGCAGCGGCCGCGTCGGACGAGCCGCGCACATGCAGCGCGGGTGCGACGCTGCGCTGCTGGCGCGGCAAGTCGGGGTTGGCGATGCGCGCCAGCAGGCAGGCGGCCGTGATATGACCGAGCTCGCGCGTATTTTGCGCCACGCTGGTCAATTGCGGATGCACGAAGCTGGCGAGATCAATATCGTCAAAGCCCACCACGGCCAGCTGGCCCGGCACGGCAATGCCGCGCTCGGCAGCGGCGCGCAGGGCGCCGAACGCCATCAGGTCATTGCAGCAGAACAGCGCGTCGGGCTGCTGGCCAGCCGGCAGCGCCAGCAGTGCCTGCGCGGCCGCGTAGCCGCCGGCACTGGTAAAGTCGGCATGGCGCAGCAAGGCCCCGTCAAACGCCACGCCACTGTCGTGCATGGCGCCACGCACGCCGTCGATGCGCTCGTTCGAGATACTCACTTCCTGCGGGCCGGCAATGCAGCCGATGCGGCGGCGTCCCTGTGCCAGCAGATGCTGCGCAGCGAGCAGGCCGCCGGCGCGGTTGTCGACCGCCACCGCATCGAGCGACAGGTCGCAGGGCGCGCGGTCAAGCAGCACGGCCGGCACTTTCATCTTGTGCAGCAATTCGCCATCGCGGTCGGCCAGGGCCGAGAGGATCAGGCCGTCGCAGCGCTTGGTCAGCAGCACGTTCAGGTACTCGCGCTGCTTGACCGGGTCGTCATCGGAATTGCACAGGATCACGCTGTAGCCGGCCGCGTAGCAGCTGTCCTCGATGCCGCGCGCCACCTCCGAAAAATACGGATTGGTATTGTTCGGAATGATCAGGCCGATGGTGCCGGTGCTGCGGCATTTCAGCGAACGCGCCAGCGCACTGGGCACGTAATGCAGCTGCTCGACCGCCGCCAGCACGGCCGCGCGCGCCTCGTCGCTGACGGGACGCGTATTGTTGAGCACATGGGAGACGGTGGTAAACGACACCCCCGCCACCTGCGCTACCTGTTTGATGGTCGCCATGACCGGGGATTACGCGCGTTCGCCGCGGCGGCGATACGTGTCGAGCACCACGGCGGCCACGATCACCAGGCCCGTGACGATGCGTTTCACGGGTTCCGACACGCCCACCTGCGCCAGGCCCGCTTCCAGCACAGAAATAATCAATACGCCGATAAAGGTGCTGATGACGGAACCGCGGCCACCCATCAGGCTGGTGCCGCCGATGACCACGGCCGCAATCACCTGCAGCTCCATGCCCACGCCGCCGTTCGGATCGGCCGCTTCCAGGCGCGAGACCTGGAACAGCGCGCCGACGCCAGCGAGCAGGCCCATCAGCGCAAACACCAGCACTTTCGACGGTTTCGGATTGATGCCCGACAGGCGCACCGCTTCTTCGTTGGTGCCGATGCCGATCCAGTGACGGCCCAGCACGGTACGCGTCAGCACCAGGTGTCCGATCACGACAATGGCGATCGAGGCAATGAATGCCGGCGACAAACCGAAGGCGATCGGCGAGCTGATGCCTTCGACGGCGCCGCCGATATATTCGGTGCGCGAGTTGGTCACCTGATACGCCAGGCCGCGCGCCATTTCCAGCACACCCAAGGAAACGATAAACGACGGAATGCGCCAGCCGACCGAAATCAAGCCGGTGATCGCGCCGCAAGTGGCGGCCACCACCATGCCCAGCAGGGCCGCGCTCCACACGGGCCAGCCCCAGTGCACCACCGCCAGCGACAGCACGGAGGCGGCCAGCGCCATGACGGAGCCGACCGACAGGTCGATGCCGCCGATAATCAGGATAAAGGTCATGCCGACCGCCATTACCACCAGGGTCGGGATATTGTTCGACAGGGTGCTGAGGGTGGCGAGCGTGAAGAAATTTTCGCTGGCAAACGAGAACAGCACGCACATGGCCACCAGCGCGCCGACCAGGCCGGCATAGTTTTTCAGGTCGGCCAGGCTGCGCTGCAGATACGAAGGAGAAGTAGAGGTCGTCATGGATAGCTTTCCGGCGGCATCAAGCCGCAGCGGGGGTGGAAGGAGTGTTCATGTAGCCGGAGAAGGCGGCCGACAGCAGTGCGTCCTGGCTCCAGGCGCCGCGCTCGAAGGTGTCGACGATCTTGCCGGCGCTCATGACGGCGATGCGGTCGCAGATCAGCATCAGTTCGCGCAGGTCGCTCGACACGATGACCAGGCCCTTGCCCTGGCGTGCCTGTTCGGCCAGCACCTGGTAGATGTCGAACTTGGCGCCGATATCGATGCCGCGCGTGGGCTCGTCGAACAGCATCACGGGGCAGTCGCGGTACAGCCAGCGCGCGATCACCACTTTTTGCTGGTTGCCGCCGGACAGTTCGCCGACGGCCTGCTCGCAGTTGCGCGAACGCACGCCCAGTTGGCCGATATAGTCGTTGGCCACCGCCGCTTCGGCGCCGTGGTCCATCCAGCCGCCACGGTTCACGGTATCCAATGACGCCAGCGTGGTGTTGATGGCGATCGACTGGCGCAGCAGCAGGCCCTGGCCCTTGCGGTCTTCGGTGATCATGGCGATGCCGGCTTTTACGGCCGCTTGCGGCGAGCCGAGCGCGGCGGGTGTTTCGCTGTCGCCGAGGAATACCTGGCCCGCGTCGGCGCGGTCGGCGCCAAAGATCAGGCGCAGCAGTTCCGTGCGGCCCGAGCCGATCAGGCCGGCAATGCCGAGAATCTCGCCGGCGCGCAGGTCGAACGAAGTCGGGTGCACCACCTCGCCACGGGCCAGGCCGCGCACGCGCAGCAGCGGGGCCCCTAACGTGCGGCCGCTGAGGTCGATTTCGTCGTCGGCCGAGCGGCCCACCATCAGGCTGACCAGGTCGGCGGCCGTATGGCCGGCAATATCGTCGTCGCACACCAGCTGGCCGTCGCGCAGCACGGCGATGCGGTCGGCCACGCGCTTGAGTTCTTCCAGGCGGTGCGAAATATAGATGATGGCCACGCCTTCGGCCTTCAGGCGTTCGATCTGCAAAAACAGCAGTTCGACTTCGCGGTGCGTCAGCATGGCGGTCGGCTCGTCGAGCACCAGCAGGCGGCAGGTGCCGATCAGGTTGCGCGCGATTTCAATCATCTGCTGGTGGCCGATGCCGAGCTCGCCCACCAGGGTCCACGGATCAAGACCGCCAAGACCCACTTTTTCCATCTGTTCGCGCGCGTCGCGCTCCAGGCGGCCACGGTCGATCCAGCCGAAGCGCTGCGGCAGGTTTTTCAGATACAGGTTTTCGGCGATCGACAGCGTGGGAATCAAATTGAGTTCCTGCATCACCATGCGGATGCCGAGCGCCTCGGCGGCGCCGCGCGAAGCGGGCTGGTACGGTTTGCCATCGAGCAGCATGGTGCCGGTGGTGGCTTGTTCCAGGCCGCAGACGATCTTCGACAGCGTGCTCTTGCCCGCGCCGTTTTCGCCCGTCAGCGCCAGCACCTGGCCGGGAATGAAGCGCAGTCCCACGCCGCCCAGCACGGGGCCGACATAGGACTTGCCGATATTGTCGAGCGTGAGCAAAGGAATGGCGGCAGAAGGCGCCGCAGAGGTGTCGGTAGGCATGGAGGCTCCGCGTAAAAGGACAAACGGGGCCGCCACTGTCATGCGACAGCTGCGGCCCCGGCGGGGTCAATCGATCAGGACTTGGCGCCCTTGGCGACCAGTTCCACTTTGGTTTCGATGGTGCCGCCCAGCTCTGCCTGCTTTTTCTTCTCGGCGATGGCTTTGAGCACGGCTTCGATACCGAACACGGCTTGCTGCGAACCGAACTGGTCGGCAGTTGCCAGCACGCGGCCGTCGGCCAGCATCGGCTTGATGGCGTTGATGTTGTCGTAGCCGACAACTTTCACCTTGCCGGTCTTGCCGGCGGCCTTGATGGCCGACACGGCACCAATCGCCATGTTGTCATTGCCGGCCAAAATAGCCGTGATGTTCGGGTTGGCGTTCAGCATGGCGGCAGCGACCGTGTTGGCCGGCGCGATTTCCCATTGGCCCGACTGCACGCTGACCACTTTGGCGCCGGCGGTGGCCATCGCGTCCTGGAAGCCCAGGGTACGCTGCTGCGCGTTGTAGGTGGTCGACACGCCTTCGATAATGGCGACCTGGTCACCCTTCTTGATCTGCTTGGCCAGGTAATCGCCCACCAGCTTGGCGCCCTTGCGGTTGTCCGGGCCGACGAACGGGATCGAAATGCCTTTTTCTTTCAGGGCGGCAGCGTCGAGCTTGTTGTCGATATTGACCACGATAATGCCGGCGTCGACGGCTTTTTTCAGTACCGGTACCAGCGCTTTCGAGTCGGCCGGGGCGATCACCAGCGCGTTCACGCGCGAGACGATCATCTGCTCGACCAGCTTGATCTGGCTCGAGGTATCGGTTTCATCCTTGATGCCGTTCGACAGCAGGTCGTACTTGGCGGCATTGGCTTTCTGGTGCGCCTTGGCGCCGTTTTCCATAGTCAGGAAAAATTCGTTGGCGAGCGACTTCATCACCAGTGCGACCTTCGGCTTGGCCGCCGTCTGCGCCATCGCTGGCAGGGCAGGCAGGGCGCACACGAGAACGGCGGCGGCGATCATTTTGAGGCGAATACGGGATGTCATGGCAGTCTCCAGGATATGGTTGGGCAAGCACGTCTGAGCAATGCTTTTTTGTAAAACGCTTTGCGCAAACGTTTGCGCGAAGCGAAGTGTGCCTCAATGCCCCATCGGAGTGCAAGCGATTCTGTGTGTGCGGTGCAGCAAATTACTACTTCGCCATGAAAAAACCCGGCGCGAGGCCGGGTTTCGGAAACAGCGGAGGTACCGTCTGGTTGACTTGCCGCTTACCGGCGTCCGCGTGCCGGCGCAGCGCCCTTGGCCGGCGCCTTGCCACGCGCCATCGGTGCGGCAGCGGCCGGCTTGGCCTTGGTCTTGATGGTCGACAAAATCGACGGACGCACTTTCGATTCGGCCGCCGATGCCTTTGGCGCCGCTGCCGTGCCACCGAGGGCGATACGGTTCTTGCCCGGCGTGACCTTGAACTTGTCGGGCGTACCGGCGCCGTGCGTCTGGCGGCTGCGCTCGCCTGCGGCCAGGCCACCGGACTCGGACGAGGTCCAGGCCGGGATCAGATGCTTGTCGCCATTGCCGATCAGGTCGCCGCGGCCCATGTTGACCAGCGCTTCGCGCAGGATCGGCCAGTTGGCCGGGTCCTGGTAGCGCAGGAAGGCTTTATGGGTGCGGCGGATCTTGCCGCTGCGCGCCGTTTCCACCACTTCCGAGTCGGCGGTCACCTTGCGCAGCGGATTCTTGCGCGTGTGGTACATGGTGGTGGCCATCGCCATCGGCGTCGGCATGAAGGTCTGCACCTGGTCGAGCTTGAAGTTGTTCTTCTTCAGCCACAGCGCCAGGTTCAGCATGTCCAGGTCGGTCGTGCCCGGGTGGGCCGCGATAAAGTACGGAATCAGGTACTGCTTCTTGCCCGCTTCGAGCGAGAAGCGGTCGAACATTTCCTTGAATTCGTCATACGCGCCGATGCCGGGCTTCATCATTTTCGACAACGTGCCCTCTTCCGTGTGTTCGGGCGCGATCTTCAGCAGGCCGCCGACGTGGTGCGTGACCAATTCCTTCACGTATTCGGGCGAGCGCACCGCCAGGTCGTAGCGCAGGCCGGAGCTGATCAAGACCTTCTTGATGCCGGGAATTGCGCGCGCCTTGCGGTACAGCGAAATGAGCTTGCTGTGGTCGGTGCCCAGATTGACGCAGATCGACGGGTACACGCACGACAGCCGGCGGCACGACACTTCGATCTCTTTTTCCTTGCAGGCCAGGCGGTACATATTCGCGGTCGGGCCGCCCATATCGGAAATGGTACCGGTAAACCCTTTGGTTTTATCCCGGATATGCTCGATTTCGCGCAGAATCGACGGCTCCGAGCGGCTCTGGATAATGCGCCCTTCGTGCTCGGTAATCGAGCAGAAGGTGCAGCCACCGAAACAGCCGCGCATGATGTTGACGGAAAAGCGGATCATTTCCCAGGCCGGGATATGCGCCTTGCCATAGCTCGGGTGTGGCGCGCGCGCATAGTTCATGTCGTACACGCCGTCCATCTCGTCCATCGCCAGCGGCAGCGGCGGCGGATTGAGCCACACGTCGCGCTCGCCATGCGCCTGCACCATGGCGCGCGCATTGCCCGGGTTCGATTCCAGGTGGAACACGCGCGAGGCGTGCGCATACATCACGGGATCGTCCTTGACCACGTCGTACGCGGGCAGGCGCACCACCGTCTTGTCGTGCTTTTCCTTGGCCATCGCCAGCCGCTCTTCGCGGCTCATGATGCGGATCGGCTTGATCACTTCGGCCGACTTCGCGGCGTTTTCGGTGGCGCAGGCGGTCTTGTCTTCCTGCACCATTTCGTACGGACTGTAATGCGGATCGATCTTGCCCGGCACATCGACGCGGGTGGAATTGTGCACGCCCCAGTCGTCGCCGGGCAGCCAGCCGGCCGGCACCATGAAGGCGGTGCCGCGCAGGTCGCGGATATCCTTGATGTGTTCGCCCGCGGCCAGGCGGTGCGTCAGGTCGACCAGCGCGCGTTCGGCATTGCCGAAGATCAGCAGATCGGCCTTGGAATCGGGCAGCACCGAGCGGCGCACCTTGTCCGACCAGTAATCGTAGTGGGCGATGCGGCGCAGCGATGCTTCGATGCTGCCGATCACCACCGGCACGTCCGGATACGCTTCGCGCGCGCGCTGGGCGTAGACGGTGACGGCGCGGTCCGGGCGTTTATTGGGTTCGGCGTTGGCGGTATACGCGTCGTCGGAGCGGATCTTGCGGTCGGCCGTGTACTGGTTGACCATGGAATCCATATTGCCGGCGGTCACGCCGTAGTACAGGCGCGGCTTGCCGAGGATGCGGAAGGCGTCGGCCGACAGCCAGTCCGGCTGGCTGATGATGCCGACACGGTAGCCTTGCGCTTCGAGCAGGCGGCCGACCAGCGCCATGCCGAAACTCGGATGGTCGATATAGGCGTCGCCGGTCACGAGGATGACGTCGCACTGGTCCCAGCCCAGCGCATCCATCTCGGCGCGCGACATCGGCAGGAAAGGCGCTACGGCAGCGCGGGCAGACCGCTTGGGAACGGTCGCAAATAAATTGGTAGGGGAGTTCATTGGCCGGATTGTACCGGAATTGGCCAGTTCGAACCTGACAGCCTGAATTTGACTGTTGGATTTTGGTACAAAAAACGTTTATATTTCAATCACTTGGGGGCAATGCGCCCCAGTGGGGCGCATTGCGATCGCGAAGCGACAGACTCTATCAAATCCCCATATTGGCCAGTATCTCGCCCAGCTCGCGCAGCGCCGGCTCCAGCTTCGGATGCTTGACAGCAAACTTGGCCGACAATTCCTGGCTGCGTTCGGCCAGGCCGTAGGTGGTCGATTCTTCTTCCTGCGCTTTCAGCGCGGCGCGCTTTTCCAGCAGCAGGCGGATGTCGCCGTCGAGCTTTTGCAGCAAACCATGCAACTCTTCATCGACGGGGCCGCTCGACTCCAGGTTCGACTGCAGCTGGTGTAACGATTCCTTGAGTTTGCTTTCCATGTTTTTTCCTGTCAGTCAGTAAATTGCGTGTCCAGGTACAACTGCTCCACCTTGCTCCTGGCCCACGGGGTCTTGCGCAAAAACTTCAGGCTCGACTTGATGCTCGGCTCGCTGATAAAGCAATTGATGTCGATCCGCTTGCCCAGGCCATCCCAGCCGTAGTGGGCTTGCAGGCGCGTCACGATCGCTTCCAGGGTAACGCCATTCAAATCTTGACTCATTTTCCTCTTTCTACCACTTATTTTCTATCTTACTCAATTCTACGCCGCCCGCACGTTACTCTTGCACCGCTCCGTCAAGAACGGCGCAAGCGACGGTGGAATTTACTGCGTTTTCAAACCGCGGCGTTCCAGCAGCGGCTCGACGGTGGCGTCGCGGCCGCGGAAGTCGCGGAACAGCTGCAGCGCATCGACGCTGCCGCCGCGCGACAGCAATTTGCTGCGGAACCAGTCGCCGTTCTTGCGCAGCAGGCCGCCGTTTTCCTTGAACCAGTTGACGGACTCGGCATCGAGTTTTTCCGACCACAGGTAGGCGTAGTACGCCGCCGAGTAGCCGCCCGAGAAACTGTGCGAGAAGTAGCTGGTGCGGTAGCGCGGCGGCACCGGCGCGTAGTCAACCCCGGCGTCCTTCAGCGAGGCCGCTTCGAAGGCCAGCACATCGGTCGGGATCTGGTTCGGCGCCAGCTGGTGCCAGCGCTGATCCAGCAGGGCCGCCGACAGGTATTCGGTGGTCATGAAGCCCTGGTTGAATTTTTTTGCCGCCATGACTTTATCGAGCAGTTCCTGCGGCATGGCCGCGCCGCTCTGGTAGTGCTTGGCATAGTTCTGCAGCACTTCCGGCCAGACGGCCCACATTTCATTGACTTGCGACGGATACTCGACGAAGTCGCTCGGCACGCTGGTGCCCGAGAAGCGCGGATATTTCACGTTCGAAAACATGCCGTGCAGCGCATGGCCGAACTCATGGAACATGGTGGTCACTTCATCGAACGTCAGCAGGGTCGGCTGGCCGGCCGGCGGCTTCGGAATATTGAGCTGGTTCGCCACCACCGGATGGGTGCCCATCAGGCTCGATTGCGACACGTACTCATTCATCCACGCGCCGCCATGCTTGTTGCCGCGCGCATAGAAGTCGGCGATGAACAGCGCCAGCGGCTTGCCGTTGGCATCGGTCACGTCATACACGCGCACGTCCGGGTTATACACCGGCAAGTCTTTGCGTTCTTTGAAACTGATGCCGTACAGTTTATTGGCCGCAAAGAACACGCCGTTGTTCAGCACGCTATTGAGTTCCAGATACGGTTTCAGCTGGTTTTCATCGAAATTGAAACGCTGGTTGCGCAGCTTGTCGGTATAGATGGCCCAGTCGGCTGCCGCCACCTGGAAGCCGCCTTGTTCCGCATCGACCACGCCCTGCAGGTCGGCCGCCTCGCGGCGCGCATTGGCCACGGCCGGCTTGGCCAGTTCCGACAGCAGGGTATTGACGGCCGTGGTGGTTTTCGCCGTCTGGTCTTCCAGCGCATACGCCGCGTAGTTCGGGTAGCCGAGCAGGGTGGCGCGTTCGGCGCGCAATTTTGCCAGTTTCAGCACGATGGCGCGGTTGTCGAATTCGCCGCCCTGGCTGCCACGGTTCAGCGAGGCATCCATCAGGCGCTGGCGCGTGGCGCGGTTGGTCAGCACGGCCAGCGGCGGCTGGCCGCTGGTGTTGACCAGGGCAATCACGAACTTGCCGTCCAGGCCGCGCTCCTTGGCGGCGGCTGCCGCCGTGTCGATATCGCTGTCGGTCATGCCGGCCAGCTCTTCACGCGTGTTCACCACCAGGCCCTTGGCGTTGGTTTCCTTCAGCACGTTTTGCGCGAAGGCCGTTTCCAGGCCGGCCTGCTCGGCATTGAAGGCTTTCAGTTTGTCCTTGTCGGCGTCGGACAGCTTGGCGCCGGCGCGCACGAAATCGGTGTGGTAGCGGTCCAGCAGGCGCAGCGATTCGGCGTCCAGGCCCAGCTGGTCGCGCTTGGCGTACAGGGTGTCGATGCGGGTAAACAGTTTTGGATTGAGGCTGATGGCGTCCGCATGCGCGGCCAGCTTCGGCGAAATGTCCGTTTCCACCGCTTCCAGCGCGGCGTTGGTATTGGTCGAGGTCATGTTGCTGAAGATGCTCTGCACGCGGTGCAGTAGCTGGCCCGTGCGCTCGAGCGCCACGATGGTGTTTTCAAACGTGGGCGCCTGGCGGTTGTTGGCGATCGCATTGACTTCGGCCAGCTGGCGCTTCATGCCTTCGGCAAACGCCGGCGCGTAATGCGCGTCCTTGATCAGGCCGAACTGCGGCATCTGGAATGGCAGCGGGCTCGCTTTGAGCAGCGGGTTTTGCGCGCTGACAGCGGCAGCGGGCGTATCCTTGGCGGCGGCAGCCATGGCTTGCGGAGCGGCGTGGGCCAGCATGACGCTGGCGGCGATGACGAGCAGTTGTGGACGGATCATGACATCTTTCAAAGTGCAGGGAAGAACCGCGACCATGTCGCGGACCAGTGGCAAATGATAGCAGGGCGCCCTGCCAGCGTGGCGGCGCGGGCCGAATGCGCGGTTTACCACGGCGCCGGTTTTGATTTGCCAAATAAAAATGGCCGCCATTGGGTGGCGGCCATTTTTAGCTTAGCGGCGGTTTGGTGGCACTTATTTGCCGCTCAGGCCGCGGCGTTCCAGCAGCGGCTCGATCTTCGCATCGCGGCCGCGGAACTCGCGGTAGATGTCGAGCGCATCGGCGCTGCCGCCGCGCGAGAGCAGCTTGGCGCGGAACCAGTCGCCGTTCTTGCGCGTCAGGCCGCCGTTTTCCTTGAACCACTCGACCGTGTCGGCGTCGAGCTTTTCCGACCACAGGTAGGCGTAATAGCCGGCCGAATAGCCGCCCGCAAACGCGTGCGAGAAGTAGGTGGTGCGGTAGCGTGGCGGCGCCGGCGCGAAGTCGATGCCGGCCTCCGCCAGGGCGGTGTTTTCAAACGCCAGCACGTCGCTCGGAATCTGTGCCGGGGTCAGCTGGTGCCAGCGCTGGTCCAGCAGGGCCGAGGCCAGGTATTCGGTGGTCTTGTAGCCCTGGTTGAAATTGTCGGCCGCCGTCACTTTCGCCAGCAATTCGGCAGGAATCGCCACGCCGGTCTGGTAGTGTTTGGCGTAGTTCTGCAGCACTTCCGGCCACAGCGCCCACATTTCATTGACCTGCGACGGGTATTCGACGAAGTCGCGCGGCACGCTGGTGCCCGAGAAGCGCGGGTATTTCACTTTCGAGAACATGCCGTGCAGCGCATGGCCGAATTCGTGGAACATGGTGGTCACTTCATCGAACGTCATCAGGGTCGGCTGGCCCGCTTCCGGTTTCGGAATGTTCAGGTTATTGGCGATCACCGGCTGATTGCCCAGCAGGGCCGACTGGCTGACATAGGCATTGGCCCAGGCGCCGCCGCGCTTGTTGCTGCGCGCATAAGGGTCGAGCGTGAAGATGGCCAGTTGCTTGCCGTCTTCGTTGAACACGTCAAATACCAGCATGTCGGCGTTGTACACCGGCAGGTCGGTGCGCTGCTTGAAGCTGAGGCCATACAGCTTGCCGGCGGCAAAGAACACGCCTTTCGTCAGCACGCTGTTCATTTCAAAATACGGTTTGAGCTGGTTCTGGTCGAAGTTGTAGCGTTCGGCGCGCACCTTGTCGCTGTAGAAGGCCCAGTCGCTGGCGGCGACCTTGAAGCCGCCTTTTTCCGCGTCGATCACCTTCTGGATATCGTCCGCTTCGCGGCGCGCATTGACGACAGCCGGTTTCGCCAGTTCGCCCAGCAGCGCGTTGACGGCGGTGGTGGTCCTGGCGGTCTGGTCTTCCAGCGAATAGGCCGCGTAGTTCGGGTAGCCCATCAGCGCGGCCCGTTCGGCGCGCAGCTTGGCCAGGTCCAGCACTACCTGGCGGTTGTCGAACTCGCCGCCATGGCTGCCGCGCGCCTGCGAGGCGACCATGATGCGTTCGCGCAAGGCGCGGTTGGTCAGCTGCGACAGCGGCGCCTGGCCGGTGGTGTTGACCAGCGCGATCACATACTTGCCATCGAGGCCGCGTTTTTTTGCCAGGCCGGCCGCCACTTCGATCGCCGCCGGCGACAGGCCGTCGAGCTCTTCGCGCGTGTCGACGACGACGGCCGACGCATTGAGTTCCTTCAGCACGTTCTGCGCAAACGTGGTCGACAGGGCGGCCAGCTGGCTGTTGTAGACCTTCAGCTTGTCCTTGTCACCGGCCGACAGCTTGGCGCCGGCGCGCACGAAGTCGGTGTGATAGCGCTCCAGCAGGCGTTTCGATTCGGCATCGAGGCCCAGCTTGTCGCGCTTGGCGTACAGGGCGCTGATGCGCTGGTACAGCTTGGCGTTGAGCATGATCGCGTCGCTATGGGCCGCCATCTTGGGCGCCAGCTCGCGTTCCAGGCCCTGGATCGTGTCATTCGTGTTCGAACCCGACATCACCGAAAACACGGTGCGCACGCGGCCGAGCAACTGGCCCGCGCGTTCCATCGCGACGATGGTGTTCTCGAACGTGGCCGCTTTCGGATTGTTGGCGATCGTGTTGATCTCCGCCAGGTGCGCCGCCATGCCGGCCGCAAAGGCGGGCGCGTAATCGGCGTCCTGTACCTTGTCGAACGGCGGGTAGTGGAAAGGCAAGGTGCTGGCTTGGGCAAACGGATTGGTGGCTGGCAAGGCTGCGGCCGGGGTAACGGCAGCGGCGGCTGGCGCCTTGGTCGCGGCAAAAGCGGCTGGTGCCAGCATCAGGCTGGCGGCGATGACGAGCAGGGTTGGACGGGTCATGACATCTTTCAAAGAACGCAAGAGAACCGCGATTGTGTCGCGGACCAGCCTGAAATAATAACAGCCTGACACACTTGCGTCACCCGCAACAACCGCAGGTATCAAGCTGCCCTGTGATGCTTGGTCAGCTTAATAATGCGGCGGACGCTCGTTCACCTGGCCGCCATTGGCCTGCTGCGCGCCGTCGCGCACATGCTCGCCCAGCTTGTGCAGCATCGCTTCGAGCTGGTCGATGCGGCGGCCCTGCTGGTACACCATCTGGTTCAGCGATTCGACCAGGTCTTCCTGCTGCGCCAGCTTGATCTCGATATCGACGAAGCGATTTTCCATCTGTTCATTGTTCATAGTGCTCACGGTGATTCCTGGCATCAAACGCGTATTTTACTCTTCCGGCAAGGCGATTCACCGCAAGCCGGCTGCCATCTCGGCCATCGCAGGCGATATTGTTGACTATGCTGGTCATGCAGCAAACTCCTTGACGAATGAGAACAAGCGATTACAATGGATACATCTGCCGACAATAAGCCATGCCTGATCGAAACCTTCAAGACGGCCGAATATCGCCGCTGGGAAGACAAGCTGCACGACGTGGCGGCCGCCGCCATCGATGCGCGCATCAAGAATTTGCAGCACGGCAAAAAGGGCGACTGGCGCGCGGTGGGCGGTGGCGTCTGCGAGTTGCGCCTTTTGCAGACGGGGCCGGGATGGCGCGTGTATTTTCATGAAACCAATCTGGGCGCGCTGATCCTGCTGCTGCTCGGCGGCGACAAATCGAGTCAACCACGCGATATCGACAAGGCGAAACAGATTCTGGCCGAACTGAAGGCACAGCAGGCGGCGCTCAGGAAACAGCGGCAGTCTGCCAATCACGCCACGGGAGGGCGAAAAAAATGAACCAGGAACACGACTTTGATCTCGACGACCTCGACGCGCTGGGCCTGACCCGCTTCGATCCCGCGCAGCACCTGACCAGCCTTGACGCGGTGGCCGCCTACATGAGCGAAATCGCCGCCACCGGCAATGCGGAGCTGTTCCAGGCGGCGATGAACGATGTGGTGCGCGCGCATGGCATGGGCAAGGTGGCGGCAAAGGCCGATATCACGCGCGAAGGCGCCTATAAAGCCTTGCGCGAGGGCAGCAAGCCGCGCTTCGAGACCATCCTGAAAATGCTCGATGCGCTGGGCATGCAGTTTGCCATCGTGCCCAAGGTGGCGCCGGACGCCAGCTGAGGCCGTACTGAGACTGTCTTCGGCCGAGCTCAGCTCTTGGGCGTGGCCAGCAGCGCCTTCATGCGCGCCAGGCGCTCCTTCGGCGAGATCACTTCCGACTCGGTCGGCACGGCGTCGCCCACGTCGAGTTCCATTTCCTTGATAAAGCGCGACACGTCGCAATGCACCTGCTCGCCGGCCCGCTTGCGCTTCTTGCACCAGGTAATCTGCAAGGTGCGTTGCGCGCGCGTAATGCCCACATACATCAGGCGCCGTTCTTCCTGGATGCGCGCACCGAGCGTTTCGGCCGGCGCATCGGCGTCGCCCTTGTGCGGCAGGATGCCCTCTTCCACGCCGACCAGGAACACGTGCGGAAACTCCAGCCCTTTCGACGCATGCAGGGTCGACATGCGCACCGCATCCTGCTCCTCATCCTTGCCTTCGAGCATGGTCATCAGCGCCACCATCTGCGTCAGTTCCAGCACGTTCTTTTCTTCGCCGTCGCGGTCCTTGCCGCCCCTGCCCCGTTCCTTCAGCCAGTTGACGAATTCGAGCACGTTCTGCCACTTGCTTTGCGCCTGGCGCTCCTCAAACGCGTCGTACAGATACGATTCGTAGTGGATTTCCTTCATCATGTCGTCCAGCACTTCGGCGGCATTGTCGCCGCTGCCGGCCGGGCCCGGACGGCTGGCGCGCGACTCCAGATCGTTGATGAAGTTGCAGAAATCGCGTAGCGGCCCCAGCTGGCGGTCGGTCAGCTTGGCCTCGATGCCGCCCTTGAACACGGCCTGGAACAGCGAACACTGCCACTGGCCCGAAAACGCCCCCAGCACTTCCAGCGTCGACTGGCCCACGCCCCGGCGCGGCGTGGTCACGGCGCGGATAAACGCCGGATCGTCGTCCTCGTTGGCCAGCAGGCGCAGATAGCTGATGATGTCCTTGATCTCGGCCTTGTCGAAGAAACTCTGGCCGCCCGAAATCGTGTACGGGATGCGTTCCTTGCGCAGGCACTGCTCGATAATGCGCGCCTGGTGGTTGCCACGGTACAAAATCGCGTAATCGGAAAATTTGTTCTTGCGCTCGAAATGGTCGGCCGAGATCATGATGGCCACCTGTTCGGCCTCCTGCTCGTCGGTCTGCATGCCCAGCACCTTGATCGGCTCGCCCAGGCCGTGCTCGGACCACAGCGACTTTTCAAACAGTTTCGGATTGTTGCCGATCACGGCATTGGCGGCGTTCAGGATGCGCATGGTGGAACGGTAATTCTGTTCCAGCTTGATCACGCGCAGGTCGGGAAAGTCCGTTTCCAGCGTCTTCAAATTTTCCACGGTGGCGCCGCGCCAGGCGTAGATCGCCTGGTCGTCGTCGCCCACGGCGGTAAACATCGGCTTCTTGCCGATGCCGGTCACCATCAGTTTCACCAGTTCGTACTGGCAGGTATTGGTGTCCTGGTATTCATCGACCAGCAGGTAGCGCAGACGGCGCTGCCACTTGTCGCGCACGGTGTCGTTGTTGCGGAACAGTTCGACCGGCAGGCGGATCAGGTCGTCGAAATCGACCGCCTGGTAGGCCGATAAAGTCGCTACATAGCTGCGGTAGATGCGCGCCGCGTTGGCTTCGTCTTCGTCCTTGGCCTGCGCCAGCGCCGTGTCCGGGTCGATCAGGCCGTTTTTCCACAGCGACATGGCAGTCTGGATCTGGCGGATGATCTGCTTGTCGGTGGTGATCGCCAGGTCTTGTACCAGCGAAAAACAGTCGTCGCTGTCCATGATGGAAAAGCGGTCCTTCAGCCCTACCCCGTTGGCTTCCTGGCGCAGGATTTTCACGCCCAGCGAGTGGAAGGTCGACACCGTCAGCTGCTTGGCCTGGCGCGGCTGCTTCAACAGCTTGGCGATGCGCTCCTGCATTTCCAGCGCCGCCTTGTTGGTAAACGTCAGCGCGGCGATGGTGCGCGGGTCGTAGCCCCGGTCTTCGATCAGGTGGGCGATCTTCTGCGTGATCACGCGCGTCTTGCCCGAACCGGCGCCGGCCAGCACCAGGCAGGGGCCGTCCAGGTAGGTGACCGCTTCGCTTTGGGGAACGTTAAGACCGAATTGTGGCGCTTTGGACATCAGGGTATTTCCGGAAGGAACAGCAGCCCATTGTAACAGTGTCGCGCACGCTGATTGCACCGGCCGGGTCTTGATAAATGCCAGTTGGGCGCCATCTTGACCGATTGAAATGTGCGATGCAGCCCGGCCTGGAGTACCATTCCGGCTATCTGGCCTTGCGCCCTAACCTCTCGAATGGCCGCCCCATGAAATTTGAACATCTGATTGAAATCAACGATCCGTTGAACCCGCTGATCGATACCTTGACTGTCGAACAAGTCTGGCGCGGCCTGGTGCTGCGCGCCGAGTCGCCCAAGCTGTTCGTGCCGCACCTGGACGAGTGCGTCATCAGCGAACGCAGCGACAGCGGTTTTTCGCGCAGCCTGCGCTATGGCGAGCTGGTGATCGACGACAAGGTGATACTGCTGCCGCAACTGCAGGTGCGCTACGAAGTGGCGGCGCAGAAAGACATCAGCGCCTCGTCGCTGGTGATGACGATCGAAATGCCGGACGAGCACAGCCTGTGGGTGCGCTTCCAGTACGACGACGGCCATGACGCGGCCACCGATGCGGCCAACGCCATGTACGACGACTTCCGCCGCTCGGCCTACCAGGAATCCGATATCGACACCATCCGCGTGCTGCGCGAGCTGGCGGCGGAAGGCCGTTTGGATACCGGGCTGCTTAACTAAAAGTCAGGCGCCCGGCGTGCAGTCGGCGCAGGCCGGCACATTGTCCGGATCCTGCTCCAGGTTCAGCGCCAGCTCGCGCAGGGCCGTGCGCACGCCTTCTTCGATCACCGGGTGGTAGAACGGCATGTCGAGCATGGCGTGCACCGTCAGCTGTGCCTGGCATGCCCAGGCCAGCAAGTGGCCCAGGTGCTCGCCGCGCGGCGCGATCATCTCGGCGCCCAGGAAACGCTGGCTGCCGAATTCCGCATACACGCGCAGCATGCCCTTGTTTTGCAGCATCACGCGGCTGCGGCCCTGGTTGCCGAACGACACGGCGCCGGTGGCAAACCTGCCCGCGTGCGTGACGCACAACTGCTGGTAGGTGGCGCCCACCGTCGCAATCTGTGGCTCGGTAAACGCCACCGTCAGCGGCGTGCGGCGCAGGCCCGGCTGCACCTCGGGAAAACGCGCCGCATTGTCGCCGGCGATGCGGCCCTGGTCAGCCGCCTCGGGCAGCAGCGGCATTTCGTCGCTGGCGTCGCCGGCAATAAAGATGGAACTCTTGCCGCACTGCATGGTGTGCTTGTCGTACAAGGGCACGCCGTGGCGGTCCAGTTCGATCTGCGCCGTTTCCAGGCCGATGCCGTGCACGTTCGGGCTGCGGCCGATGGCGGCCAGCACATACTCGAACTGTTCGGTTTTTTCCTTCCCTTCACCATCGCGGCTGGTCAGCAGCACACCTTTGCCATCGTCGCTTTTGGCGATATGCGCCACGCTGGTCTGGAAGCGGATATCGAATTCGCCACCGAGCACCTTGCCGGCCTCGGCCAGTACCAGCGGATCGGTCAGCTGCGCCACCTTGGCGCCGCGCGCAAACACGGCCACGCGCACACCCAACCTGGCCAGCGCCTGGCCCAGCTCCAGGCCGATCACGCCGGGCCCCACCACCGCCACCGATTGCGGCAGATCGGTCCAGCCGAACACGGCGTCGCTGGTGATCACGCGCTCGCCGCCGGCTTTCCATTCCGGCGGCACGATCGGCGAGGAACCGGTGGCGATCACCACGCTGGCTGCCTCGACAATGGTGTGCTCATCGACCTGCAGCTTGCCCGGCGCAATAAAGCGCGCATGGCCGCGCAGTTTTTCCTCGTCGGGTATCGCATCGACGCCTTCAAGCACGAAGCCGACAAAGCGGTCGCGCTCGCTGCGCACGCGCGCCATCACCTGCTTGCCATCAATGCGCAACTGGCCCGGATGCACGCCAAACGCGGGCGCCGCCGTCACCGCATGGGCCGCTTCGGCAGCGGAAATCAGCAGTTTGCTGGGCATGCAGCCGACGCGCGCGCACGTGGTGCCATACGGCCCACTTTCCATCATCAGCACGCGCTTGCCGTGCAGGCGTGCCGCCTTGTGCGCCGTCAGGCCTGCCGTGCCGCTGCCGATCACGGCCACGTCCACTTGTATCGTCTTCATTTTGCTCATCTTGCCACCCACCCGGTCCACTGATTATGAAGAGGAATACTACTCTGTTGGCACGAAAAAAGGTTTTACCAAGTGGCAATTCGTGTATTAGTATAGCTAATTCTTATGTCAATTTATAAGCTGAGCTAATGGGAACCATCGATTATCGCGCGCTGGCCGTGCTCGACGCCGTCGCCAGCCACGGCAGCTTCGACAAGGCTGCCGTCGCGCTGGGCATTACCCAGTCAGCCGTCTCGCAGCGCATCAAGGCGCTGGAAGACGCCAGCGGACGCCTGCTGATCATCCGTGGCCAGCCGGCCGTGCCGACCGGCCTGGGCCAGCGCCTGATCGCGCACCACCGCCATGTCAAATTGATGGAAGCGTCGCTCGACATCGACCTGGGCCATGCCGTCAGCATGCCGGAACTGGCGATTGCCATCGATGACGACAGCCTGGCGAGCTGGTTTCCCGATGCGCTGGCCGCACTGCTGGCGCCGCCGCGCTGCCAGCTCGACATACGCCTGGCCGACAGCGATAGCGCCTTGCAGATGGTGCGCGACGGCACCGTCTTTGGCTGCGTGGCAAATGCCTCGGGTACGCCACAGGAAACAACTGCCGCCACCAGCATCACGCCGCTGGGCACGCTGCGCCATGTCTGCGTGGCCACCCCCGTGTTTGCCGGCCACTGGTTTGGCGATGGCTTCTCGGCCGAGGCGGTGCAGCTGGCGCCGGCCGTGGTGGGCCAGTACAGCCTGCTGGCCCGCTTCCTGGCCGAACAGCTGAAGCTCGATGCGCCGTTTCCCCATCACAGCCTGCCGGTCACGGCCGCGCGCCGTACCTGCATCGCCGATGGCCTGGCCTACGGCCTGATGCCGCAGCGGCTGGCGGTACCGCTGCTGGCCACCGACCGGCTGGTCGACCTGGCGCCGGGCCGCACGCTCGATGTGGCCCTGAACTGGCATGCCTGGACACTGGACACGCCATTCACCAAATTGCTGTCGGAACAAATCGTGCGTTCGGCGCGGGCCTGGCTGGACTGAGTGAACTGATCAGATATCGAGCGGATCGACTTCCAGCGACCATTTGACGCGCGTCTTCATGGCGCGCAATGCCGCCAGCCACTCTTTCAGGAAGGCCTGCAGCGCGGGCCTTGAGTTCGATTCCAGCAGCAGCTGGGCGCGGTCGACGTTGTAGACGCGCGTCATGCTCATCGGAATCGGATCGTTGATGGTAATGGCCGGGTGCGCCATGCAATCCTTGGCCGCCTGCAGGAACTCGATGGCGGTCGCCAGCTCGGGCGCTTCGGCGCGCAGCAGCGCCTGGAACAGGTACGGCGGCAGCGCCGCCTGCGCCCGCTCTTCGAGCAAGGTGGTGGCGAAGTGGTCGTAATCGTGGTTGACCACCGCGTCGTACAGCGGATGGCGCGCATAGCGGGTCTGGATCAGCACCTCGGACACGCTGCCGCCCTCGGTCTGCGCGGCGCGGCCGGCCCGCCCCGCCACCTGCATCAGCTGCGCGAACAGCCGCTCGCTGGCCCGATAGTCCTGCGAAAACAGCGCCGTATCGGGATTCAGGATGCCGACCAGGGTCAGTTTTTTGAAGTCATGCCCCTTGGCCACCATCTGCGTGCCAATCAGAATGTCCACTTCGCCGCGGTGCACGGTATCGAACGCTTCCTGTGCACTGCCCTTCTTGCGCGTCGAGTCCGCGTCGATGCGCAGAATGCGCGCTTCGGGAAACAGCAGCTGCAGGCCCTCTTCCACGCGTTGCGTGCCGCGTCCCAGCGGCTGCAGGTCGACATTGCCGCAGGTGGGGCAATGGCGCGGGATACGCAGTTCCAGGCTGCAATGGTGGCAGCGCAGCCGGTGTTCCGGCTTGTGCAGCACCATGAACGAGGTGCAGCGGGTGCAATTGCTGATCCAGCCGCACGATTCGCAGCAGATCACCGGCGAATAGCCGCGCCGGTTCAAAAACAGCAGCGACTGCTCGCCCCGTTCCATGCGCAACTTCAATGCCGCCACCAGGTGCGACGTCAAGCCGTCCTTCGGTTTGTCGCGCTCCATGTCGAGCAATTTGACGCGCGGCAGCACGGCATTTTTCACGGCCCGCTCGCGCAATTCGAGCTTGCGGTAGCGCCCTGTCTGCGCGTGGTGCCAGCTTTCCAGCGACGGCGTGGCCGAACCGAGCACGATCGGGATCTGCAATTGCCAGGCGCGCCAGACGGCCAGGTCGCGCGCCGAATAGCGCAAGCCTTCCTGCTGCTTGTAGGAAGGATCGTGCTCTTCGTCAATGACGATCAATTTCAGGTTCGGCAACGACGCCAGGATGGCCAGCCGCGTGCCCAGCACGATGCGCGCCTGGCCCTGGTGGGCGGCCAGCCAATGCAGCATGCGCTCACCCTCGGACAGGCTGCTGTGCAGGGTGGCCAGCATCACGCCGGGAAAGCGCGCGCGGATATTGCCTTCGAGCTGGGGCGTGAGATTAATTTCCGGCACCAGGATCAGGATCTGCGCCGCCTCTTCGCGTGCCAGCACCTGGGCGCAGGCTTGCAGATAGACTTCCGTCTTGCCGCTGCCCGTCACGCCATACAGCAGGGTCGGCTTGAAGCCTTGCGCGCCACCGATGGCGTCGGCCGCGTCCTGCTGGGCGGGATTGAGCGGCGGCATGTTCAGCGGCGTGCCGTCATGCAAGTCTTTCAGCTTGGCCAGCTTCTTGATGGCGCGGTCGAGCGCCACCGTGGTCAGCACGCGCAAATTCTTGGGCAGGCCCGGCAGCGCGACTTCGCCAAGCGGGCGCTGGTAATAGTCGGCGGCAAACGCGGCCAGCGCCAGCCATTGTTGCGACAGCGGCGCAAGCTGGCTGCGCACGGCCAGCACATCTTTCATTTTGGCGTCGGGCACCTCGGTGCTGTCGGACACGCCGACGATCAGGCCCATCACTTCGCGCCGGCCGAACGGCACCAGTGCCAGCTGCCCCACTTGTGGCTGGCAGGTCGCCGCCTCGTCCTGCCAGCGATAGTCGAACAGGGCATTGAGCGGGGTGTCGAGCGCGATTTTCAAGATGCACTGCGCCATGGGTCGGGTCTATCCTTAATCAGCAGCGCGCTGCACGCACGCGGTCGGCCATGATACTTGGTCTGGCCCGTAAAGCATGGCAGGGCGGGAAAAAAGAGTTACCGCTACAGAAGATAATTCTGTGGATAACTTTGTGGACAAAGCAAAAATAAGCTTGGCCGCCACCCCCTGCATACAATGCTTATCGTCGTCAAGTCCGCACGTAAAATAAATTAAGTGTTTAGAATCAGTGACTTGAAAAAGATGCGCGCAGGTGGCAGAAATAGCAGGCTTAACTCGACAGCTGTGCATAACTGAGCTATTTCACGATTTATTTCTCAACAATAAGCAGGCTCTGCATGATCTGCATCAAAGCGCTTTGCCGTTCTGTGAGGCAAATTAATCAACCAATCGGGAAACTGCCTGGATCGGCGCGCCGGCAAATATTTTATTAGCAAATCATCATGCACTGCACCATGGACTTCAGGTAAAACCTGCACAGCACCGCTAAGTATCGGTTAACAAAATACTTTTCATTTTTATCCACAGAATCTGTTGATAACTTTGTGGACAATGAACTGACAAGCTATTCATTCCGGGGAACAACCCTGCTACCTGCCTCGGGACGATGCTCTGCTGGTGATTTTTATTACTTTAAAATCAAACACTTGCAAGTGGCATCCGGGCAAGGTGGCGATGCTGCCTGTTATTTCCGCAGTAAAAAAAATTGTGCATAAGTCGCTTTTTTATCTGCAGCGCAGCAAACAAAAAAGGCAGGTTCCTTGTGGAAAACCTGCCTTTTATTGCCAGCGATCAGCGCTGACGCGCTACGCTACTTGCTGGCGCGCAGTGCCCGGCTCTGGCTGTGCACGGCTTCCACCATCGCCTCCACCGATTCAGGCGGGGTGAACTGCGAAATGCCGTGGCCCAGGTTGAACACGTGGCCGGTGCCTTCGGACGGTGCGCCAAAGGCGCTCAGCACCTTGGCCACTTCGGCACGGATCTGATCGGGGCTGGCGAACAGGATGGCCGGGTCCAGGTTGCCCTGCAGGCCCACCTTGTGGCCGACCAGCTGGCGTGCGCGCGCCAGGTTGACGGTCCAGTCCAGGCCGACGGCATCGGCGCCGATATCGGCGATCTGCTCGATCCACTGGCCGCCGCCCTTGGTAAACACGATGGCGGGAATCCTGACGCCATCCTTGTCGCGTTTCAGCTGCGCCACCACCTGCTGCATGTAGGCCAGCGAGAACTCCTGGTAGGCGCCATCGGCCAGCGCACCGCCCCAGGAGTCGAAAATCATCACGGCTTGCGCGCCGGCATCGATTTGCGCGTTCAGGTATTGCGCCACGGAGGTGGCGTTGATCGCCAGGATGTGGTGCATCAGCTCGGGGCGGTTGTACAGCATCTTCTTGATGGTATGGAACTCTTTCGAGCCGCCGCCTTCGACCATATAGCAGGCCAGCGTCCACGGGCTGCCGGAAAAACCGATCAGCGGCACGCGGCCATTGAGTTCCGTGCGGATCTGCGTGACGGCCTTGAACACGTAGTCGAGCGATTCCAGGTCCGGCACTTGCAAGGCCATCACATCCTGCTCGGTGCGCAGCGGACGCTCGAATTTCGGGCCTTCGCCATCGGCGAAATACAGGCCCAGGCCCATCGCGTCGGGCACGGTCAGGATGTCGGAGAACAGAATCGCCGCGTCCAGCGGGAAACGGTCGAGCGGCTGCAGGGTCACTTCGGTGGCGTAATCGGGGTTTTTCGCCAGGCCCAGGAAAGAACCGGCCCGCTCGCGCGTGGCGCGGTATTCGGGCAGGTAGCGGCCGGCCTGGCGCATCAGCCAGACAGGGGTGTGCTCGGTCGGCTGGCGCAGCAGTGCGCGCAGGAAGGTGTCATTCTGGAGCGGAGCAAATTGTGGCATGGCAGGCAATCGAGCTTGGAGAAGCGGTATTATCGCATCCAATTGCCGCCAGTTCATTGATTCCGGTAACGGTTTGCAGCATTGGCGCAGCCGCGCCCCTTCCTTTATGATGATGCACGCCTGGCGTTCGCCGCCCCATCCATTCAACGGAGTTCCGCATGACATCCACCACCACCGCCCCAGTCATCCCCTACGGCGCCTGGCCGTCGCCGGTCAGCGCCGCCATCGTGGCGGCCGGCGCCTCGCCGCTGACGCAACTGGCACTGGGCGGCGCCGATGGCGGCGACGTGTACTGGCTGGCCGGGCGCGCCAGCGAGGCGGGCCGCAACACCCTGCTGCGCCAGCGCGGCGCACGCGTCGACGAGCTCACGCCGGCGCCGTTCAATGTGCGCACGCGCGTGCATGAATACGGCGGCGGCGCGTATGCCATCGATGGCGAGACCATCTATTTTTCGCATTTTGCCGATAACCGCCTGTACCGCATTGACGGCGATGGCGCACCGCAAGCATTCAGCACCGGCGGCAATATTCGCCATGCCGATTTCGTGGTCGACAACGCGCGCGCGCGCCTGATCGCCGTCTGCGAACAGCATCCCGCGGAAGGCCATGCGCATCCCGAAAACAGCCTGGCGGCGGTCGGCTTCGACGGCACCCACGCCATCCTGGCGCACGGCCACGACTTTTATGCCGCGCCACGCCTGTCGCCGGACGGCAGCCAGCTGGCCTGGATCACCTGGGATCACCCGCGCCTGCCATGGCAGGGCACGGAACTGTGGCTGGCCGAGGTGCGGGCCGATGGCAGCCTGGGCACGCCGCGCCTGGTGGCCGGCAGCGCCAGCGAATCGATTTGCCAGCCGGAATGGTCGCCAGCCGGCGTGCTGCATTTTGTCTCGGACCGCAGCGGCTGGTGGAATCTGTACCGCCTGCACGGCGACAAACTGGAAGCGCTGTGCCCGATGGCCGCCGAATTTGCCACGCCGCACTGGACTTTTGGCGGCAGCATGTACGGCTTTGTGTCGGCCGATGACATCATCTGCACCTATATCCAGGATGGCGTGAGCCACCTGGCCCGCCTGAGCGTCGGCGCGGCCAAGCTCGAAGCGCTGCCGCACCCATATCAGGAAATCCGCGAGCTGCGCGTCGGCCCCGGTTTTGTCGCATTGCTCGGCGGCAGCCCGACCATCGCGCTGGAACTGGCGCGCATCGACCTGTCGAACAACGAGCTGGAAGTGCTGGCGCAATCGATTACGGAACTGCCCGAGCTGGCCTGCCTGTCGGTGCCGCGCAGCGTCAGCTATCCGACTACCGGCGGCCGTACGGCGCACGCGTTTTTCTATCCGCCCGTCAATGGCGGCGCGCAGGCGCCGGAAGGCACGCTGCCGCCCGTGATCGTCATCAGCCACGGCGGCCCGACCAGCATGGCCAGCAATACCTTGAAGCTGGCAACGCAATTCTGGACCAGCCGCGGCATCGGCGTGCTGGACGTCAACTATGGCGGCAGCAGCGGCTTTGGCCGCGCCTACCGCGACGCGCTGCGCGGCCAGTGGGGCATCGTCGACGTGGACGACTGCATCGCCGGCGCCCGTTACCTGGTCGAGCAGGGTCTGGCCGATGGCGAGCGGCTGATTATCCGCGGCGGCAGCGCCGGCGGCCTGACCACCCTGTGCGCCTTGACCTTCCACGATGTGTTCAAGGCCGGCGCCAGCTATTACGGCGTATCCGACCTGAAAGGGCTGGACCTCGATTCGCACAAGTTCGAATCGCACTACAATGACTACCTGATCGCTTCGCAACCCGAAGCCGAGGCGCTGTACCGGGCCCGTTCGCCGATCCACCATACCGACAAACTGTCGCGGCCGATGATTTTCTTCCAGGGCCTGGACGACAAGGTGGTGCCGCCGCAGCAGTCGCAGCTGATGGTCGATGCTTTGCGGGCCAGTGGCGTGCCGGTGGCGTATGTGCCGTTGCCGGGCGAAGGCCATGGCTTTCGCAAGGCGGAAAACATTATCCGCACGCTGGACGCGGAACTGTACTTTTATCAGCGCGTGTTCCGGCTGGCCACGCCGGAAGGCGACGCGCCGGTGCAGATCGACAATCTGCCCGCCTGATTTTGATTGATATTCCAACCCGAAAAGCCGCATGACCGACCCGCATTTGCTTGAAGAATTCGATGCCCTGGCGCTGCACGAGAAGATGATCCTGGCCTTGCTGGCCATCGTCGGCGAGCCGGTCGGCAAGCACGCCGTGTATGAGCATCTGCAGCGCGCCGATATTGTCGAACCGGATGGCACGCCGTTTACGCTGGCGGTGGTTACCGGCATGCTGCAGCGGCTGGCACGGCTGGCGCTGGTGACGGAGGTGGTGGGGCGCGGTTTTACTTGCGAAGCGAAACTGCGCTGGCCGGCCATGCGCGAGGCGATTGAACACCTGCACTTTCGCGACCTGTGCCAGGCGATCGAAACCATCAATCCGGTGCGCCGCAACTGGGACGGCTATGTGGAATTGCGCAGCTACCGGCAGGGCGTGGCGCGCCTGCGCATTGCCCTCTTGCGCAATGACGAGCGCAGCCAGGTCGCCAGCCTGCTGACCGCCTGCATGGCCTGTTATGAAGCGCAGCAGCTGCATCCGCTGATTGAAATCTGCGGCCGGCCATTCGAGCCGGCGATGCTGCCCTATATCGTGCCGCAGCTGCAGGACGAGATCCTGGCCGTGCTGCTGGCCAATGCGCCGCGCGAACCGGCCACCGCGCCGGCCATCCGCAGCTACGCGCGCGCGCATTTCGCGGCGCAAACGGCGGCCGGCGACTGGATCACCGCCTCGCTGCCGCTGGCGCTGGCCGAAGACGCCATCCTGTGCGGCGACCTGGAGCAGGCCGCACGGTACCTGGCGGGCCAGGAAGGCGCGCAGACGCTGCTGATCGACAGCACCATCGCCGTGCTGCGCGGCGAACACGCGCAGGCGCTGGCCGGCTTCGAGGCCGCCCTGAAGGCGCTGCGCAAGGAAACCGGCAAGCGCAAGCTGCTGTTTACCGGCATCGGTGGCCATCTGTACATGCTGGCGCTGCTCAAAAGCGGCGACGCCAAACACCTGAAAACGGCGGAGACCTATCTCGATATCGCGCTGCATGCCCAGCCCAATCACGACAGCGCCGTCTACCAGCAACTGCAGATGCTGCGCATGGTGCGCGCCGGCGTGATGCAGGCCGACGTGGTGCAGACACGCCACTGGGAAACCGCCCTGCAGGCACAGCTGTTCCAGGGCCTGCTGTACTACTGGCTGTCGCTGCCGCAACTGGCCGAACGCCAGCCGCAACTGGCGGCATTGGTCAGCCAGGCCGATGCGGCCGGGTATGAACTGATCGCGGCACAGGCGGCCGGCGTGCTGGGCCTGCTGGGCGATCCCGCCATGGAGCGCCATGCCACGGTGAAACGGGCGCAGCATGGCCTGACCGATATGGCGCCGTGGTTCGAGCGCCAGGAGGCGTGGCAACGCCAGCTGAGCGCGCTGATCAACCTGCAGCAAGGCAGCGCCGGCGAGACGCCCGGCAATGTGTCGCGCTTGATCTGGCTGGTAGCGTTCGACGCCCGCTATGGCCTGACGGCTGTCGAAGTGCGCGAACAGAAGCGCGATGCACGCGGCGGCTGGAGCAAGGGCCGCGCGATGAGCCTGAAACGCCTGGCCGAAGACGCGCTGGAAATCGATTTCCTGACGCCGCACGACGTGCGCGCAGCCGCCAGCATCGTGCCGTTCAAGCAATATTATTCGTCGGCGCCGCGCCATGAAATCGTGCTCGACAAAGCGGCGCTGGCGCTGGTCGGCCATCCGCTGGTGTTCTGGCTCGATGCGCCCGACACGCGCGTGGAGCTGCTGGCCGGCGCGCCGGAACTGCTGATCAAGTCGCATGACGGCCAGCTGTGGCTGGGCCTGCAGCCGCCCGTATCTGACGAGGCGGTCGACGTGGTGGTGCTGAAGGAAACGCCGACACGGCTGCGCGTGGTGCATATCCAGGACGAGCACCGGCGCATTGCCGCCATTGTCGGCCTGGGCCTGTCGGTGCCGCTGCATGCGGAAAAACAGGTACTGCAGGCGATCGGCGCCATCTCGTCGATCGTCACGGTGCAGTCCGATATCGGCGGCGGCGCGGCGGACGCCGAAGTGATTACGGCCGATGCGCGCCTGCATGTGCACCTGCTGCCCTACAGCCAGGGCCTGAAAATGCAGATCCTGGTGCGTCCGCTGGTCGACAGCGGCGCCTATTACGCGCCCGGCAGCGGCGCCGAAAGCGTGTTTGCCGACGTGGCCGGGCGCCCGGTGCAGGCGCGGCGCGACCTGAACGCCGAGCGCGAAGCGCAGCGCCAGCTGATCGGCAAGTGCCTGGTGCTGGAGGAGGCGGAAGAAGAGCATGGCGAATGGCTGCTGGGCCAGCCCTCGCTGGCGCTGCAGCTGCTGGTGGAACTGCAGGAACGCGATCCCGCCGGCCTGGTGCTGGCCTGGCCCGAGGGCGAATCGATGCGCGTGTCGAAACGCATCGACAGCGGCCAGATGCGCCTCAATATCAAAAGTGAAAAAGACTGGTTTGCCGCCAGCGGCGAAGTGCAGATCGACGAAGACAAGGTGATGGATCTGCGCGCGCTGCTCGACCTGATGCAGAACAATAAAAGCCGTTTCGTGGCGCTGGGCGACAACCAGTTCCTGGCGCTCAGCGACGAATTGCAGCGCCGCCTGTCGGAACTGGCCGCGTACGGCGTGGCGCATGCCGATGGCGTGCACATCCACCCGCTGGCCGCGTTTGCGCTGGAAGAGCTGGCCCATGACGCGGGCGGCGTGAACGCCGACAAACTGTGGCGCGAACATCTGCTGCGCCTGCGCGCGCTGGACGACTACACGCCGCAGCTGCCGACCACCCTGCAGGCCGACCTGCGCGACTACCAGCTGGCCGGCTTCGAGTGGCTGGCGCGGCTGGCCAACTGGGGCGTGGGCGCCTGCCTGGCCGACGACATGGGTCTCGGCAAGACGCTGCAGGCGCTGGCGCTGATCCTGTCGCGCGCGCCGAATGGCCCGACCCTGGTGATCGCGCCCACTTCCGTGTGCCTGAACTGGCTGTCCGAGGCGCAGCGCTTTGCGCCGACCCTGAAGCTGAAACTGTTCGGCAGCGGCGACCGCGCCGACATGCTCGACAATCTGCAGCCGTTCGACCTGGTAGTGGCCAGCTATGGCCTGCTGCAGCAGGAAGCGGCGCTGTTTGCCGGCGTGCGCTGGCATACCATCGTGCTCGACGAAGCGCAGGCGATCAAGAATGGCGCCACCAAGCGCTCGCAGGCCGTGATGGCGCTGCAGGGCGATTTCCGCATGGTGGCCAGCGGCACGCCGCTGGAAAACCACCTCGGTGAACTGTGGAACCTGTTCCGCTTCATCAATCCCGGTTTGCTGGGCACGCTGGACCAGTTCAACCTGCGCTTTGCCGGTCCGATCGAAAAAGACCAGGACAAGCGCGCCGCGGCCGGCGCACGCCTGCGGCTGCGGCGCTTGATCGCGCCATTCATCCTGCGCCGCACCAAGACGCAGGTGCTGTCGGAACTGCCGCCGCGCACCGAGATCGTGATGGAGGTGCAGCTGTCGCCGCAGGAAACCGCGCTGTACGAGTCCTTGCGCCGCGAAGCGCTGGAAAAGCTGGCGATGGTGGAAGGGCCGGCGTCGAAAAAAGCCATCCAGATCCTGGCTGAAATCATGAAGCTGCGCCGCGCCTGCTGCAATCCGCAACTGGTGGCGCCGGAACTGGGCCTGGCCAGCAGCAAGCTGGCGGCGTTTGCCGAGCTGCTCTCGGGCCTCTTGGAAAACCGCCACAAGGTGCTGGTGTTCAGCCAGTTCGTCGACCATCTGACGCTGATCCGCCAGCACCTGGAGCAGCATGGCGTCAGCTACCAGTATCTGGACGGCAGTACCACCATGCAGGAGCGCAAGCGCCGCGTCGACGCGTTCCAGGCGGGCGAGGGCGACGTGTTCCTGATCAGCCTGAAAGCGGGCGGCATGGGCATCAACCTGACGGCGGCCGACTATGTGATCCACATGGATCCGTGGTGGAATCCGGCGGTGGAAGACCAGGCCTCGGACCGCGCCCACCGCATGGGCCAGCTGCGGCCCGTGACGATCTACCGGCTGGTGGCGAAACACACGATCGAGGAAGGCATCGTCGAATTGCACCAGCACAAGCGCGACCTGGCCGACAGCTTATTGGAAGGCAGCGACGCGGCCGCGCGCATGTCGGCCAGCGACATGCTGGGCATGCTGCAGGAAGGGCTGAAAAAATAGCCTGGTGCGCACAAGCAGCCAGGTTCCATGCGATGATGTTTTTTCCGTATTGACGATTGCGCCCATGACCGATCCACTCGCCCTCCCCCCCAGCGCCGGCCCGCGCGCCATTTTTTTGTGCGGCAAATCCTGGACCGCCTATGTCAGCACCTTCATGATCGCGTTGCTGCTGTTTTTCGCCGCCCTGCCGCTGGCCTTCAAGTACAACACGCGGGCCGCCCTGATCGTGCTGCTGGGCTCGGCGCTGATCGTCGGCTACCGGCTGCTGACCATCCGCAGCCATCAGCTGTATTACGACGAGGCCGGTGTCTGGCTGGCTGCCGGCATCTTGCCATGGAAGAAAAAACTGACGGGCGTGCCATGGCGCGACATGGACCAGGCCAGCGCCGAGACCACTTTCTGGAGCTGGCTGTTCCGCTCGTACACGGTCCGCATCAGCCTGCGCGGCACCCGGCAAACGGTAATCCACGCCAGCGGCATGGCGCGCGGCAAGCAAGCCGTGGACGCCATCAATATCCGCCTGCGCGAGCTGCTCGACAGCCGCGCCGTCGTCGTCTGACGCCGCGATCGTCGCGTAAAGCTGGCGCAACGCCGGCGATTGATGCTAATCTTTGGGCCGCCACGGCAAGCTCAGCAAGACTGTGCAATCGTTGTTTGTTACCGACATTATCAGTTTAATATTTACTGATAGACACAAATAACCAAATAATCAAGAGAATACCTATGACGACAAGAAACAAAGTTGCGCTCGCCGCATTGATGATGGCGTTTACGCTGTCGCCAGCCAGCGCGGCAAAAAAGCCGCAGAAAAACGGCAAGGCCGCCACCAGCAAGCAGAAACCCGTGGGCAAGAAGGCGGCCGTCGTCGGCGCCACCGCCACGGCAGCTGCCGTGGCCGCCGTCGCCACTGAAAACAGCCGCGACCGCACGATGAACTACCTGAGCGGGCAGTTCCTGACCAATCTGTGGCGCCTCGATCCGGAAAGCGCGATTTCCGCAGGCAAATACGACGGCGCCGCCAACCTGACGATTCCCGACGCCGCCAGCCGCCAGCGCCAGCTGGCCTTTATCGATGAATGGCTGGAAAAATTCGGCAAACTCGATGGCAGCAAAATGTCGGACAAGCAACGCACCGATCTGGCGCTGCTGACCAACAAGCTGCAATCGGACCGCTGGTACCTGACTACCTTCCGCGAATTCGAATGGAATCCGGCGATGTACAACGTGGCCAGCTCGATCGACTTCATCCTCAACACGGAATACGCCTCGCAGCCGCAGCGCCTGCGCACCCTGCTCAAGCGCATCGCCACCGTGCCGCAATACTATGTTGCGGCGCGCGCCAGCATTGTCAATCCGACCCGTGAACACACGCAGCTGGCCATTGCCCAGAGCGCCGGCGTGCTGAGCGTGCTGGACGACCTGAACAAGGCGGCGCAGGCCTCAATCCTGACGCCGACCGAAAAGCAGCTGTACAACGCGCGCATCACGGCCGCGCGCACGGCCGTCCAGGGTTACGCTGCCTGGCTGACGGAACAGGACGCCGCGCTGGCGCAGAACGGCGCGCGCTCGTTCCGCATCGGCAAGGAATTGTACGAGCAGAAATTCAATTACGATATCCAGGCCAGCGTCAGCGCCGAGCAGATGTACCAGAAGGCGCTGGCAGCGCGCGAAAAGCTGCTCGAACACATGGACAGCCTGTCCGACGAGCTGTGGGTGAAAACCATGGGCAATGTCGCCAAACCGCAGGACCGTACCGCGAAGATCGGCATGGTGATCGACAAGCTGTCGAGCAACCATGTGGCGCCAGCCGACTTCGTGCCGGAAATCCGCCGCCAGATCCCGCAGCTGCAGGAATGGGTTACCAGCCACAACTTGCTGACGATGGATCCGCAAAAGCCGCTGGTGGTGCGTGAAACGCCGCCATACCAGCGCGGCGTGGCCGGCGCCAGCATTGAAGCACCAGGCCCGTATCGCCCGCAGGACCGCACCTATTACAACGTGACGCCGCTCGACGGCGAAACGCCGGAACAGGCCGAAAGCAGCTTGCGCGAGTACAACCACTGGATCTTGCAGATCCTGAACATCCACGAAGCGATTCCCGGCCACTACACGCAGCTGATCTATGCCAACAAGTCGCCGTCGCTGGTCAAGTCGATCTTCGGCAACGGCGCCATGATAGAAGGCTGGGCGGTGTATGGCGAGCGCATGATGCTCGAATCGGGCTACGGCAACAACGAAGCGGAAATGTGGCTGATGTACTCGAAGTGGAACTTGCGCAGCGTGACCAATACCATTCTCGACTACAGCGTGCATGTGCTGGGCATGACGGAAGCGCAGGCGATCGACCTGCTGACGCGCCAGGCCTTCCAGACCAGGCGCGAAGCGACGGAGAAATGGCGCCGCGTGCAGCTGAGCTCAGTGCAGCTGACCAGTTACTTCAGTGGCTACAGCGAAATCATGGATTTGCGCGAGCAGCGCAAGCAGGCCCTGGGCAGCCGCTTCGTGCTGAAGGATTTCCATGAGCAATTCCTCAGCTACGGCAGCGCACCGGTCAAGGTCATCAGGGAATTGATGCAGTAAGGTATTGAGCCATCCGATGCAAAGGGCGCTGCGGCGCCCTTTTTTATCCGTTTGCGGCATCACAAACCACTCTGCCCTGAGCGGCGTAGCGTAGATCCATCGATACCATCCATGGCGCTACTGCTGGTATTTGCCGATTTTTCTGCTACGGTGGAAGAAGGAGTGATGATGCATATGCCGATCCGGTTCGATACCCTCGATTACGCCAGGCGCCTCGCGTCCTCTGGCGTTCCCACGATGCAAGCCGAAGCCCATGCCGCGGCCCTGGGCGACGTACTGGGCCGCGCCGTCGTGGTGCATGGCGAACTGGCGGCCGTCGAACCCCATGTTCTTGGCGAAATCAAGCTGGTCAGGCACGAGATGAAGCAGCTTGAGCAGAAGATCGACACCCGCTTCGATGCGTGGGAACAGCGCATCGATACCCAGGCCAGTCTCGCGCAGCAAAGCCTTGATGCACGCTTCGAACGCATGGACTTGCGCCATGGGGCCGACATGAAACATCTGTACTGGATGGATGATGGGCACCCTGATCCTGCTGAGCATGGGCATGCTGAGCCGGCTGGTATTGCAATAAGGATTGTTGCCAGCATTAAAAAAGCCGCTGCTTCCCGGGGAAGACAGCGGCTTGTTCATGGGCTGGATAAACAAACGTCTACGATGCTTCTTCCGGTGCCTGGGTAGCCCGCACAAACATCGGCGCCACCAGCAGGCCCAGCTCGAACAGCAGGCACATCGGAATGGCCAGCGAAAACTGGCTGACCACGTCGGGCGGCGTCACAATGGCGGCGATCACGAAAGCGCCGACGATGATGTAGGGACGCACTTCCTTGAGCTTGGCAATGCTGACCAGTCCCATGCGCACCAGGATCACCACCACCACCGGCACTTCAAAGGTGGCGCCAAAGGCCAGGCACATCGACATGACGAAATCGAGGTAATTTTCAATATCGGGCGTGACCGCGATCGAACTCGGTGAAAAGTCGCTGATGAAGTGAAACACGCGGCCAAATACAAAGAAATAGCAGAAGGCCACGCCAGCCATGAACAGCAGCGAGGACGAAATCACCAGCGGCGCGATCAGGCGTTTTTCATGCGTATACAGGCCGGGCGCGATAAATGCCCACAGCTGGTACAGCACCCACGGCAGAGCAACGATAAAGGCGATCACCAGCGTCACCTTCATCGGCACCAGGAACGGCGAAATGACGCCGGTAGCAATCATTTTCGAGCCGGCCGGCAGCGAGGCGATCATCGGCTCGGCGATAAAGTCGTAGATCTGCGACGGGCCGGGCCAATAGAACAGCACCGCGCACACCACGGCGATGCCGATCGAGGCCTTGACCAGGCGGTCGCGCAGTTCGACCAGATGCGAGATAAAAGTGTCTTCCACCGGAGATTTGTCGCTCATGAGTAAACGGACGCCGAGGAGGACGCCGCATTGCGCGGACGGAAACGCGCCACGCGCGCCGCAGCCGACTGCACATGCAGCTTGCCGCCATGGCGCTGCTTGTACCAGCCGGGAATGGCGGAATTGCGCACCAGTTTCTTGCGCCGGAACTCGCGCGCCTTGCGCGCCAGGTCGTCATGGGTCGCGCGCAACATCGCTTCATGCGCGTCATTGCCGTCATGATCCTGCGCCGCATACACGGAGGTGTCGCCGCGCCAGGCGTTTTCCACGTCGGCCAGGCTGCCGGAAATCGAGTTTTCCACGCCGTGCATGGACTCCTGCACGCTCTGCTTGACCGAATGGGCCGCATCCTGCACTTCCTTCTGCAGGTTTTTCAGCTCTTCGAGTTCGATTTCGCGCGTGACTTCGGACTTCACCTGATTCAGGTAGCGCTGCGCGCGGCCATACAAGGTGCCGGCCATGCGCGCCACCTTCGGCAGCTTTTCAGGGCCGATGACGATCAGCGCGACCACGCCAATGATGGCGATTTTAGAGAGACCAAGATCGATCATAAGCGTACAAGCATTTCCAACGGGCAAGGCCTGAGCCCCGCCACGCTATCAGAACTTGTTTTTCTCTTTCGTGTCGACGTCGATCGTGCCTTTGTCAGCCACTTGCGATGGCGGCGCGGCAGGCGTGCCGGCCGGCGGGACCGGGTCGTCGCCCTTGACGCCATCCTTGAAGCCCTTGACGGCCTTGCCGATATCACCACCCATATTGCCCAGTTTTTTGGTGCCGAAGACCAGCATCACGATCACCAGAACGATCAGCCAGTGCCAAATACTCAATGAACCCATCACATTCTCCTTGCGGGACAGCGCCCGGTAGCGTCAACCAATGCGGATAGTATACACGCGAACCCGGCGGGTTGCGTAATGTCTGTCAGTGCTGGCCGCGCCATGGCCGCGGGCCACCATATACGTGCACGTGCAGGTGGTATACCTCTTGCCCGCCATCGGGACCGCTGTTGATCAGGGTCTTGAAGCCGCCCGACGGCACGCCATCGGTGTCATAGGTCACGGCGCAGCCGAATTCGGCCGCCAGTTTGGGCGCCAGGCGCAGCAGTTTGCCCAGCACTTCCGTATGGCTGTCGTCGCAGTCGGACAGGCTGGCCACATGGCGTTTCGGAATCAACAGCAGGTGCACCGGCGCGGCCGGGTTGATGTCCTTGAATGCCAGCAAATCGTCGTCTTCATACACGATGGTCGACGGAATCTGTTTTGCGGCGATCTTGCAGAAAATACAGTTATCCACGCATGCTCCAGGGGTTGATCAGTGTTGGTCGGCGTCGAGCGCGTCGCGCAGTTCATCCTTGCGCGCGGCTTTCTCTGCGAGGCCGGAAAGACCTTCGCGGCGCGCCAGCTCATCGAGCACCTGCTGTGGCGTCAGGTCGAACTGGGCCAGCATCACGAGGCTATGAAACCACAGGTCGGCGCACTCGTACAACACCTTCGATGGATCATTGTCGCGCCGCGCATCCTTGGCGGCCATCACGGTTTCTGTCGCTTCTTCGCCGATCTTTTTCAGGATCGCATCGTCGCCCTTGGCAAACAGGCGCGCCACGTAGGAAGTGGCAGGGTCGCCGCCATTGGCCAGCTTGCGCGATTCGATCACGGCGGCCAGGCGTTTCAGGGTTTCGCTCATTTGTTCTTCGTGTGTGCGTAAATGGTTTCAGGGTCCTGCAGCACCGGCTCGGTGATCAGCCATTCGCCGGTTTTCTCGTCGCCCTCGAACTTCTGGAAGAAGCACGAATGGCGACCCGTATGGCAGGCGATGCCGCCGGTTTGCTCGATTTTCAGCAGGATCACGTCTTCATCGCAATCGAGGCGGATTTCCAGCACCTTTTGCGTATGGCCCGATTCCTCGCCCTTGTGCCACAGTTTCTTGCGCGAGCGGCTCCAGTAGACGGCCTCGCCCAGTTCCACCGTGCGCGCCAGCGCGTCGCGGTTCATCCAGGCAAACATCAGCACATCGTTGCTGCCCGCCTCCTGCGCGATCACCGGCACCAGGCCATGCTCGTCCCACTTGACCTTCTTGAGCCACTTGGCATTGCTTGCCACTGTTCCGTTTAACATAGTCTGTCTGTCCTCTTAAACCAGGCGCATCGGAATGCCCTGCTGCGCCATGAAGCGCTTGGCTTCCTGCACCGTGTGCTGGCCATAGTGGAAGATGCTGGCGGCCAGCACCGCGTCGGCGCGGCCCAGCTTGATGCCGTCGGCCAGGTCCTGCAGGCCGCCCACGCCGCCCGAAGCGATCACGGGAATGCTGACCGCGTCCGACACGCCGCGCGTCAGGCCCAGGTCAAAACCGATTTTGGTGCCGTCGCGGTCCATGCTGGTCAGCAGGATCTCGCCGGCGCCCAGGCTTTCCATCTTGCGCGCCCACTCGAACGCGTCGAGGCCGGTGGCAGTGCGTCCGCCGTGGGTAAATACTTCCCACTTGCCGGGCGACACCTGCTTGGCGTCGATCGCCACCACGATGCATTGCGAGCCGTGTTTTTGCGACGCTTCATATACCAGTTGCGGATTGGTCACGGCCGAGGTGTTGATGCTGACCTTGTCGGCGCCCGCGTTGAGCAGGCGGCGCACGTCTTCCACCACGCGCACGCCACCGCCGACGGTCAGCGGAATGAATACCTGCGAGGCGACCGCTTCGATGATGTCGAAGATCAGGCCGCGGTTGTCGCTCGATGCCGTGATGTCGAGAAACGTGATTTCGTCGGCGCCCTGCTCGTCATAGCGGCGCGCGATTTCCACCGGGTCGCCCGCGTCGCGCAGCTCGGTGAAGTTGACGCCCTTGACGACGCGGCCATTGGTCACGTCCAGGCAGGGGATGATTCGTTTTGCAAGCATGATTAATCCAGATTGTCGCCACAAGAAAACCGGGACGCAGGCGCCCCGGCGGTACCGCATCAGGCCTCGGCGTCGTCTTCCACGTCGAGGTCGCCGCTGAGTTCATCGGCGCGCAGTTGCGCCTGCGCCAGGTCGATCGTGCCTTCGTAGATCGAGCGGCCGCAGATCACGCCTTCGATGCCTTCGTCCTGCACCGCGCACAGCGCTTCGACGTCGCCCAGGTTGTGCAGGCCGCCCGAGGCGATCACGGGAATCTTCACCGCTTGCGCCAGCTTGACGGTCGCTTCGATATTGATGCCGCCCATCATGCCGTCGCGGCCGATGTCCGTGTAGATGATCGATTCGACGCCGTAGGCTTCGAATTTTTTCGCCAGGTCGATCACCTCATGGCCCGACATCTTGCTCCAGCCGTCGGTCGCGACCTTGCCGTCCTTGGCGTCCAGGCCGACGATGATATGGCCAGGAAACGCGCCGCAGGCGTCGTGCAGGAAGCCCGGGCTTTTCACGGCGGCCGTGCCGATGATGATATAGCTGATGCCGGCGTCCAGGTAGCGCTCGATGGTGTCGAGATCGCGGATGCCGCCGCCCAGCTGGACGGGGATTTCATCGATATCGTTTTCGACCGCAAAGTCCTGCACCGCTTTCAGGATGGCCTTGACCGCGCCCTCGTTCTTCGGCTTGCCGGCAAAGGCGCCATTCAGGTCGACCAGATGCAGCCGCCGCGCGCCTTGCATCAGCCAATGGCGGGCCATTTCGGCCGGGTCTTCGGAAAATACGGTGGCAAGTTCCATATCGCCTTGTTTCAGGCGTACGCAGTGACCGTCTTTCAGGTCGATGGCGGGAATAAGCAGCATGGTCTGTGTGGTTTAGAGTGAGTGAGTAGCAAAAGGTTCTGGGGAAGAACGGATCAGGGTTGCCAGTGAACGAAGTTCTTGTACAGCTGCAAGCCTGCGGCAGCACTTTTTTCAGGGTGGAACTGTGTAGCGAAAATATTATCACGGGCGACGGCGCACGCGAACGGCTTGCCGTAGATAGTCTGGCCGACCGTATGCGCTGCCTCTTGAGGCTGAGCAAAATAGCTGTGCACGAAGTAGAAATAAGCGTCGTCGGCAATGCCTTCCCACAAGGCATGCGGCGCCGTTTGCTGCACCTGGTTCCAGCCCATCTGCGGCACCTTGAAACGCGAGCCGTCATCCTGCAGCTGGCCGTCGAGCTGGAAGCGCACGACCTTGCCCGGCAACAAGCCCAGTCCGGCCGCATTGCCTTCTTCGCTGCCGTCAAACAGCATCTGTTCGCCGATGCACACGCCCATCACCGGCTTGCTGCCGGCCGCGCGCAGCAGCGCTTCCATCACGCCCGATTCGCGCAGGCTGCGCATGCAGTCGGGCATCGCGCCCTGGCCCGGCAGCACGATGCGGTCGGCGCTGTCGATGTCATCCGCCAGGCCCGAAATGCGCACGTCCGCTTCCGGCGCCACCGCGCGCAATGCCTGCGCCACCGAGCGCAGGTTGCCCATGCCGTAATCCACCACCACGATTTTATTCATTGTCTTGTTCTCAGAATCTACAGATAGCCGCCGGGCCGGCGTTTACAGGCTGCCCTTGGTCGATGGAATGATGCCGGCCGCGCGCTCGTCGAGCTCGGCAGCCATGCGCAGGGCGCGGCCAAAGGCCTTGAACACGGTTTCGCACTGGTGATGGGCATTGGTGCCGCGCAGGTTATCGATATGCAGGGTCACGCCCGCATGGTTGACGAAGCCGCGGAAAAATTCCAGCGTCAGGTCGACGTCGAAGCCGGCGATCATCGCGCGCGTAAACGGGATGTGGTATTCGATACCCGGGCGGCCCGAGAAATCGAGCACCACGCGCGACAGCGCTTCATCGAGTGGCACATAGGCGTGGCCGTAGCGGCGGATGCCCTTCTTGTCGCCGATCGCCTTGGCCACCGCCATGCCCAGCGTGATGCCAACGTCTTCCACCGTATGGTGATTGTCGATATGCACGTCGCCGGTCGCTACGATGTCGAGGTCGATCAGGCCGTGGCGGGCGATCTGGTCGAGCATGTGGTCGAGGAAGGGCACGCCGGTATTGAGCTGTTGCCGGCCGGTGCCGTCGAGGTTGATGGCGACGCGAACTTGCGTCTCATTGGTGTTGCGCGTGATGTCTGCGGTGCGGTTCATGAGGGGACTCTGGCGATAGGCTAAACGAGGGATGCCTTGAAGGCATCGTAAAAAAGGGAATTTTCTTCGGGGGTACTGACGCTGATACGCAGGCAGTTGGCCAGCACAGCATGCATTTTACTCATATTTTTGATTAAAACCCGGTGGGCAAGCAGTTTTGCGCAAACATCGTCGGAATCAGCCACACGAATCAAAAGAAAATTTGCCTTCGAGGGAAAGACCGTCACGCCCGGCAGCGCTGCCAGGCGGTCAGCCAGCTCATCGCGCGCAGCATTGATCAGCGCTGCCTGTGCATTGAGCACGTCGAGGTGGTCGAGCACGAATTCGGCCGCCACTTGCGTCAGCACATTGACGTTGTACGGCGGGCGCACTTTCTCGAACTGCTCCAGCAGCCTTGGCGCCGCCGACATGTAGCCCAGGCGGATACCGGCCAGGCCCAGTTTCGACACGGTGCGCATCACCACCAGATTCTCGAATTCAGGCAAGCGCTGCATGAAGCTTTGCTGCGCAAATGGCTCGTACGCTTCGTCGAGCACGGCGATGCCGGTGTCGCCCAGCGCGGCGATAATGCGCTCGATATCGGCCGCGTCGAACAGGTTGCCGGTAGGATTGTTCGGGTAGGCCAGAAATACCAGCGCCGGGCGGTGCTGTTCAATCGCCGCCAGCATGGCGTCCATGTCCAGCGTGAAGTCCGCATTCAGGGGCACGCCGACGAACTCCATGCCGGCAAACTGCGCCGAGCGGGCATACATCACGAAGCCCGGCACCGGCGCCATCAGCACGGCGCGCGGCGCGGGCGCCTGGCGGGCGCAGGCCATGGCCAGCATCGAGATCAACTCATCGGAACCATTGCCAAGAATCACGTCATGGCCGGCGGGCACGCCCAGCTTGCTGCAAACGGCTGCCTTCAGGCTGGCATACGAGTGCGGATAGCGGTTCAGCACGGCGCCGGCCAGGCGCGCACCGAGTTCTTCGCGCAGCGGCAGCGGCAGCAGATACGGGTTTTCCATCGCATCGAGCTTGAGATAGCCGCCGGCGTCGGCCACCTGGTAGCTGTTGACGGCCCGCACATCGGCGCGCACCGTATTGCTGATTAACTGATCGAGGAAAGACATGCTGCAAACACTCCAGATAGATGAATTCAGACCGCGGCGTCTTCCGGCACGGCCACGCGGCGCGGTTTCCTGGCCGGCGTTTTCTTGGCGGCCGGCTGGTCGATTGGCTGGTCGGCCAGTTTTTTGCTGGCCGCCACCGCACGCTTGGCGGCGGCTTTTTTCGCCGCTGTCACCGGCGCAGGCGCCGCCGGTTGTTGCAAGGCTTCCTGCTCCAGCGCCGCCAGCCGCTGTTCGATAATGGCGCAGTAATCGGGGTTCAGCTCGAAGCCGACGAAATCGCGCCCGCAGCGCTTTGCCGCCAGCGCCGTGGTGCCGCTGCCCATGAACAGGTCGAGCACCACGCCGCCCGGCGGACACGAGGCCTTCACCATGCGTTCGATGATTTCGAGCGGCTTCTGGGTCGGGTGGTCGGCCCGCTCCGGATGCTCCTTGTGCAGGCGCGACACGCTCCACAAATCCTTCGGGTTGTAGCCCACTTCCAGCCACTTGGCGCCGATAAAGATCGAGCGCGAGCGCGCCTTTTTGGTTGCCGCGTCATACGCGATGCGCACCGCGTCGAGGTCAAAATAATAATCCTTGCGCCTGACGAAAAAGCCGATCGTGTCGTGTACCGACGAAAAGCTGCGCACGCTGCCGCCCATCGAGGGCACGCGCCGGTCCCAGATAATTTCATTCATCATCGCCATGCGCTGTTTCAGCATGACGAAGATCTCGGGCGAAAAGCGCCAGGTGGTGAAAATATACAGGCTGCCGTTGGCTTTGAGCTTGGGCAGCGCCGCATCGATCCACTGCTCGGTCCAGCGCAAGTAGTCCGCCACCGACTGCTGGTCCGAGGCATTGCCGTAATCCTTGCCCAGGTTGTACGGCGGGTCGGTCAGGATCAGGTCCACCGCGCCATCGGGAATGCGCGCCAGCCCGGCCAGCGCATCTTCGCACCAGACCCGGTTGATCCAGTCCTGCGCTGGCGCCGGCGGCGTCATTGCGGTTTCAAGCGCAGTTCGGCGCTGCGCGCGTGCGCCTGCAGGCCTTCGCCATAGGCCAGCGTGGCGGCGACCTTGCCCAAGGTTTGCGCACCGGCTTCGCTGACATGGATGATCGACGAGCGCTTCTGGAAGTCATACACGCCCAGCGGCGACGAAAAGCGCGCCGTGCGCGAGGTCGGCAGCACGTGGTTGGGACCGCAGCAGTAGTCGCCCAGCGACTCGGACGAAAAACGCCCGAGGAACATGGCGCCCGCGTGGTTGATGCGGTCGGCCCACTGCTGCGGGTTTTCCGCCGAAATTTCCAGGTGCTCGGCGGCGATGCTGTTGGCGATCGCACATGCTTCTTCCATGTCGCGCACCTTGATCAGGGCGCCACGGTCGGCCAGCGAGGTGCTGATGGTGGCCTGGCGCGGCATCGTCGGCAGCAGCCTGGCGATGCTTTCCTCGACCCGTGCGATGTAGTCGGCATCGGGGCACAGCAGGATCGCCTGCGCCAGTTCGTCATGCTCGGCCTGCGAGAACAGGTCCATCGCCACCCAGTCCGGGTCGGTGCTGCCGTCGCACAGCACCAGGATTTCGGACGGTCCGGCGATCATGTCGATGCCGACGATGCCGAACACGCGGCGCTTGGCGGCGGCCACATAGGCGTTGCCCGGACCGACGATTTTATCGACGGCGGCGATCGTGCGCGTGCCATACGCCAGCGCGCCGACCGCCTGCGCGCCGCCGATGGTGATCACGCGCGTCACGCCCGCGATCGCGGCAGCGGCCAGCACCATCTGGTTCTTGATGCCGTCCGGCGTTGGCACCACCATGATGATCTCGGCCACCCCCGCCACATGGGCCGGAATCGCGTTCATCAGCACCGATGACGGATAGGCGGCTTTCCCGCCCGGCACATAGATGCCGACCCGGTCCAGCGGCGTGATCTTCTGGCCCAGCACCGTGCCATCGGGCTCGGTATACGTAAACCCTTTCAGCTCGTCGCGCTGGCGCTCGTGGAACACGCGGATGCGCTGCGCGGCGATCTGCAGCGCTTCGCGCTGGGCCGATGGCAGGCCGTTCAGCGCCGACTGCAGTTCGGCTTGCGAGATGTCGAACGCCGCCATTTCGGCCGCGCCGCCATGCGGGATGCGGTCGAAACGGTTGGTGTAGTCGAGCACGGCGGCGTCGCCGCGCGCTTTCACGTCGGCCAGGATTTTCGTCACCGACATTTCAATCGCTTCATCGGTGCCCGCTTCGAACGCCAGCAGCGTATCGAGTGACTGTTGAAAGCCATCCTGGCTTGAATCGAGTTTGCGTATCTGTATCGGCATGATGATCTTCCTGCTGGTTCCGGTGCTTGTTACTTGGCTTGTTACTTGGCTTGCGAGGCGCGTTCAAATGCCTCGATAATCGGCTGCAGGCGCGCGCGCTTGAGCTTCAAGGCGGCCTGGTTGACCACCAGGCGCGACGAGATTTCCATGATGTGTTCGACTTCCACCAGGTTGTTCGCCCGCAGCGTGCTGCCGGTGCTCACCAGATCGACGATGGCGTCGGACAGGCCCACCAGCGGCGCCAGTTCCATCGAACCATACAGCTTGATCAGGTCGACGTGCACGCCCTTGGCGGCAAAGTGCTCGCGCGCCGTGTGCACGAACTTGGTGGCCACGCGCAGGCGCGCACCCTGCTGCACCGCTTTTTCGTAGTCGAAGCCGGCCTGCACCGCCACCGACATGCGGCAGGCGGCGATATTGAGGTCGATCGGCTGGTACAGGCCTTCGCCGCCGTGTTCCAGCAGCACGTCCTTGCCGGCCACGCCGAAGTCGGCCGCGCCATACTGCACATAGGTCGGCACGTCGCTGGCGCGCACGATAATGACGCGCACGTTCGGGTCGTTGGTCGGCAAAATCAGCTTGCGCGAGGTTTCCGGGTTTTCCAGCACGCGGATGCCGGCCGCTTCCAGCAGCGGCATGGTGTCGTCGAAAATGCGGCCCTTGGACAGCGCCAGGATCAGCTGCGAGTCGTTGTTCAAACCATTCATGTTCTTGTCTTCTTTACTTGATGCGCACGATGTTCGCGCCGACCGCCGACAGTTTGACTTCCATGCGGTCGTAGCCGCGGTCGAGGTGATAGATGCGGTCGATCAGCGTTTCGCCGTCGGCGGCCAGGGCCGCGATCACCAGCGAGGCCGAAGCGCGCAGGTCGGTCGCCATCACGGGCGCGCCGCGCAGCTGCTTGACGCCGGCGATGATGGCCGTATTGCCTTCGATCGTGATGTCGGCGCCCAGGCGGTTCATTTCCTGCACGTGCATGAAGCGGTTTTCAAAGATCGTCTCGGTAACGCGGCTGGCGCCGTTGGCCAGCGTGTTGACGGCCATGAACTGCGCCTGCATGTCGGTCGGGAAACCCGGATATTCGGTGGTGCGGAAACTCACCGGGTTCGGACGCGCCGACATCTCGGCGCGGATCCAGTCGGCGCCAAAGGTCATCGTCAGGCCCATCGCGCGCAGCTTGTCGAGCGCCGCGTCGAGGATATCGGTGCGCACATTGCGCAGGGTGATGTCGCCGCCGGTGGCCGCCACGGCGCACAGGAAGGTGCCCGTTTCGATCCGGTCGGCGATCACCGCGTGCGAGGCGCCATGCAGTTCGGCCACGCCCTGGATCACCAGGCGGCTGGTGCCGATGCCGTCGATCTTCGCGCCCATCGCCACCAGCAGGTTGGCCAGGTCGGTCACTTCCGGTTCGCAGGCGGCGTTTTCCAGCACCGTTTCGCCCTGCGCCAGGGTAGCGGCCATCAGCAGGTTTTCGGTGCCGGTGACGGTGATCATGTCGGTCACGATGCGCGCGCCTTTGAGCTTGGCACATTTGGCGTAGATATAGCCCGCTTCGATGCGGATTTCGGCGCCCAGCGCTTCGAGACCCTTGATATGCTGGTCGACCGGACGCGAACCGATGGCGCAGCCGCCTGGCAGCGACACTTTGGCTTCGCCGAAACGCGCCAGCAGGGGGCCCAGCACCAGGATCGAGGCGCGCATGGTTTTCACCAGTTCATACGGCGCTTCGAGCGAGGTGATGCTGCTGCCATTGAGCACCACGCGGTCGCCGTCCTGCTGCACTTTCAGGCCCGTCTGGCCCAGCAGTTTCAACATGGTGGCGACATCGTGCAGATGCGGCACGTTGCTCAGCTCCAGGTCGCCGGCGGTCAACAGACCCGCGCACAGGATGGGCAGGGCGGCGTTCTTGGCGCCGGAGATGGCGATGTCGCCGTTCAGGCGGTTGCCGCCGTTGATCAGGAGCTTGTCCATTGCTTATCCTTGGAATTCTTCAGGGGTCAGGGTTTTCATCGACAGCGCGTGGATTTCTTCGCGCATGCGGTCGCCCAGCGCCGCGTAGACGATCTGGTGGCGGGCGATCAAACGCTTGCCGGCAAACTGCGGCGAGACGATGATGGCCTGGAAGTGCTGGCCGTCGCCCTCCACTTCGAGATGCGTGCATTCGAGGCCTGCCTGCAGGTAGCCGTGGATCAGTTCTGGTGTGGTGGTCACGATAAGTCCTTGGAGATTTGAATTGGGTAGTAAGTTTCTTGTCTTGCTTAATGACGCAGGCGGTAGCCGCTTTTCAGCAGGCGGATCGAGGCGAACGCCAGGATCACCAGGAAGCCGGACACGATGGACACGCTGATCCACGGGCTGACGTCGGAGGTGCCGAAGAAACCGTAGCGGAAGCCGTCGATCATGTAGAAGAACGGGTTCAGGTGCGATACCGTCTGCCAGATCGCGGGCAGCGAGTGGATCGAATAGAACACGCCCGACAGGAAGGTGGCCGGCACGATCAGGAAATTCTGGAACGCGGCCAGCTGGTCGAATTTCTCGGCCCAGATGCCGGCGATCAGGCCCATGGTGCCCAGCAGGGCGGCGCCCAGGAAGGCAAACACGATGATCCACAAGGGCGCCACGAACGACAGGTCGGCGAACCAGCAGGTGATGGCAAACACGCCAAAGCCCACGGCCAGGCCGCGCGCCACCGAAGCGAGTACATACGCCGAAAAGATTTCCCAGTGCGACAAGGGGGTCAGCAGCACGAAGACCAGGTTGCCGGTGATCTTCGACTGGATCAGCGAGGACGAGGAATTGGCGAATGCGTTCTGCAGCACGCTCATCATCACCAGGCCCGGAATCAGGAAGGCGGTGTAGCTGACGCCGGGACTGGGCTCGACGCGGCCATCGAGTACATGGCCGAACACCAGCAGGTACAGCATCGAGGTCAGCACGGGGGCAGCCACGGTTTGCGTCGCCACTTTCCAGAAGCGCAGTGTCTCTTTATAGACGAGGGTGCGAAAGCCTGACGACATCATACGGTACCTTTATCCATGATCTGCAAGAAGATATCTTCCAGGTCAGCTTGTTGCAATTGCATTTCATCGATCTCGGCGCCAGATTCACGCAGGCGGGCGAGGATTCTTTCCACTTCGCTGTATTCGTTCACGCGCAGGCTGAACTTGTTCGGCGCCTGCTGCTCTTCCGGGTGCAGCACCAGGTGCTGCAGGTCGGCCGGCAGGCTGCCGTGCTTCAGGTGCACTTGCAGTTGCGAGCCGGCGATGCGGCGGATCAGCGCCGACATGGTGTCGAGCGCCACCACCTTGCCGGTTTTCAGCATCGCCACGCGCTGGCACATGGCCTGCGCTTCTTCCAGGTAGTGGGTGGTCAGCACGACCGTGTGGCCGCCTTCGCGGTTCAGGCGCGAGATGAACTTCCACAGCGTCTGGCGCAGCTCCACGTCGACGCCGGCGGTCGGCTCGTCGAGCACGATCACGGGCGGCTTGTGCACCAGCGCCTGGGCTACCAGCACGCGGCGCTTCATGCCGCCCGACAGCGCGCGCATATTGGTGTCGGCCTTGCCGGTGAGATCCAGGTTTTCCATCACCTCGTCGATCCACTTGTCGTTGTTCGGCAGGCCGAAGTAGCCGGACTGCAGGCGCAAGGTTTCGCGCACCGTGAAAAACGGGTCGAACACCAGTTCCTGCGGCACCACGCCGACGCTGCGGCGGGCGTTGCGGAAATCCTTGACCACGTCGTGGCCCTGGATGGTGACGCTGCCCGCATCGGGGCGTATCAGGCCGGCGATAATGGAAATAAGGGTGGTCTTGCCGGCGCCATTGGGTCCCAGCAGGCCGAAAAATTCGCCCTCTTCGATCGCCAGCGAGACGCCGCCCAGCGCCTTGAGCGATTTATAGCTCTTTTCTACATTCGTGATTTGGATTGCGGTCATGTGCTTGTGTTCTGGTGTGATGCACCGTTTGCCGGTGGAAATCGAAGCCGACAGGCCGGAGCCGGGCGCCGTCTTCCGCGAAGGTGGCGCAACAGTCAATTATAGTTGGAAAATTCGTGGAACACTTGGAGATCAGTCCGGCGGCGCTGCTGCACGGCCGGCCTGACAACTACTGCTGATGCGGGGAGTGGGACAGGATCAATGATGCTGCAGGTCGGACGGGCTGCGTTCGGCATGCAGGCCGGCCGTGCCGCAGTCGCCGGCTTCCAGCGTGCTCGACACGAGCGCGCAGACGCCATACAGCTTGGTCAGGTTTTTCAGGTTGGTCGGCAGGTTCTTCAGCTCCAGCACGGCGCCGGCTTCCTGCGCCGCGCGCTGCCAGGTCAGCATCACCGAGACGGCGGCCGAATCGACCGCCTGCACATTGCGCAGGTCAAACCTGGTCTGGCCCGAGCGGATGGCGTCCAGGCCCTGCTCCAGCGCCGAAGTGGCGTTGTGCACGGTCAGTGACGTCAGGGACTGCAAGGTGTCAAGAGAGTCTGGCATGGCTGGGCTGGGCTGGGCTGCACTGGGGCTGGATCGAAGCTATATGATAGCCGATTATTTGGCTTTGGCAGCAGGACGGGCAGCCAGCGCCTTGTTTTTATCCGACAAGGTCTTGATCAGGCCGTCGATGCCGCCCTTGCTGATTTCGCTGTTGAAGCTGCTTTTGTAGGTTTCCACCAGCCAGGCGCCCATCACGTTGATGTCGTAGATCTTCCAGCCGGCAGGCGACTTGGCCACGCGGTAGTTCAGCAGGACCGGTTCGCCACGGGCCACGTTGACCTGCGAGCGCACTTCGACGTCGGTGTCGTCGGGGCTGGCGCGCAGCGGCTTGAAGTCCACGGTTTCATTCTTGATCTGCGACAGGGCACCCGAATACGTGTACACCAGCAGGGTGCGGAATTCGGCCGACAGGCGCTGCTGCTGGTCCGGCGTGGCGGTGCGCCAGTGACGGCCGGCGGCCAGCGAGGTCATGCGCTGGAAGTCCACGTACGGCAGGATCTTGGTTTCCACCAAGGCGTTGACGCGGTTGATATCGCCAGCCTGGATGCCCTTGTCGGCCTTGGCCGTGTCGATCACGTCCTGGCTGATGCGCTTGACCAGCGCATCCGGCGCTTCCGTGGCGGGAGCAGCCTGGGCGGCGGTGGCAAAAGCGATGGTGGCTATTGCCAGCAATTGTTTCATCAATTTCATGGTTCTACCTTTCTGGTAATGTTGCCAGCCGCAGCAGCACCTTGGGCGCTCGCTGCGGTGCTTGCGGTATGCTTAGTTTACTCTTGTGTCGTGATCTCGGCGGCAACAGTATTGCTACCAGATGTTACGGCATCAGCGGCCACCACCGGCTCGACCGGCGCTGCCTCGGCAGCCACTGGCGCCTGCTTCACGTCGTCTTCGTCGTCCAGTGCGCTGCTGTCGTTGTTCGGCGCTTTTTTCCCGGCACGGCTGGTATCGCCGTCAAAAACCTTGCTTTCGCGCGCCTGCAGGTAGCCGTCGCGGATGAATTCGTAACGGTCCAGCGCAGCCGCTTCCATCAGGTTGGTCGCGTCGAGGTAGGCGGCGCGCTTGTCGATCACGCGCGTGACAGTACCGATATTGCGCACATTGGTAGGATCCTTGTAGCGCCATGGGTCGCCCACGACGTCGGCCGGCAGGGCCACGGTGTCGCGCATGGTCGACGGTCCCAGCAGCGGCAGCACCACGTACGGGCCCGGCTTGACGCCATACCAGCCCAGCGTCTGGCCGAAGTCTTCATTGTGTTTCGGCACGCCCGCCTGCGAAGCGATGTCGATCAGGCCAAAGATGCCGAAGGTCGAGTTCATCGTCACGCGCACGACATCCTGCAGGCCCGCTTCACCCTTGCCTTGCGCCAGGTTGTTGGCGGCACTCCAGACATCGGACAAGTTGCCGAAGAAATTGCTCACGCCCGTCTGCACGAACGATGGCAGCACGTTCTTGTAGGCGGTGGCGACCGGTTTCAACGCCACTTCATCGACCTTGTCGTTGAATTTGAACATGGCGCGGTTGTAACCCTCCAACGGGTCGCGCGGATTGCCGCTGCTGGCGCAAGCACTCAGGGTGGCGGCCAGGGCCAGTACCAGGCCGATACGGCCCGCATTCATTACAGTATTCATGTTCGACTCGCTCATTTGCTGTCCTTTCCGTCCGCTGCCTTGCTGTAGATGAACTGATTGATCAGGTCTTCCAGCACTGTGGCCGATTGAGTACGGGCGATTTTATCGCCCTCCGCCAGGTTGACTTCATCACCGCCTGCTTCCAGGCCGATATATTGTTCACCCAGCAGACCGGCCGTCAGAATCTTGGCCGAGCTGTCTTTCGGAAATTTGTAACCTTCTTCGATATCCAGCTTCACCAGCGCCTGGTACGTCTTGTCGTCAAACACGATTTCCGACACGCGGCCGACCACTACGCCGGCACCCTTGACAGGCGCCTGGGGTTTCAAACCGCCGATATTGTCGAACTTCGCCGTAATAGTATACGTATCGGTGAAAGACAGTGAACTCATATTGCCAGCCTTGAACGCCAGAAACATCACTGCCGCCACGCCCAGCAAGACGAACAAGCCTACCCAGACATCCAGAGATTTACGTTGCATAAACAATCCTAAATAATTTTTACTGGCCGCCCCTGCGCAAACCCTGCGCCAGCGGCTGATTTTCTTACTTTTACGAAATTACTTGCTGAACATCACAGCTGTCATCATGAAGTCCAGCCACCACACCATCAGCGACGAGATCACCACCGTGCGCGTGGTGGCGCCCGAGACGTCTTCCGGTGTCGGCTGTGCCTGGTAACCCTGGAACAGGGCGATAAAGGTTACCGCAATGCCGAATACCATGCTTTTGATATAGGTACCGTTGACAATATCTTTCCAGAGGTCCACGCCAGCCTGCATTTGCGACCAGAACGAACCTTCATCGACGCCGATCAGCACCACCCCGACCAGATAGCTGCCGATGATGCCGACCGCCGTGAAAATGCCACCCAGCACCGGCATGGCGATCACGCCAGCCCACAGGCGGGGCGCCAGCACGCGCTGGATCGGATTGACGGCCATCATTTCCATCGCCGACAATTGCTCGCCCGCCTTCATCAGGCCGATTTCCGCCGTCAGCGAGGTACCGGCGCGGCCGGCAAACAGCAGGGCGGTGACGACCGGACCGAGTTCGCGCATCAGCGACAGCGCCACCAGTTGCCCCAGCGACTGCGTCGCGCCATAGGTGGTCAGGGTGTAATAGCCTTGCAGCCCCAGCACCATGCCGACAAACAGGCCGGACACGGTGGTGATCACCAGCGAGCGGCTGCCGACAAAAAACAGCTGCTCGACAACCAGGCGTGGCCGGCGAAACAGGCCGCCCGAGGCGGCGATAATGATAAAGAACGAGCGCACGGCAAAGCCGAGGTCTTCGATCGAACAACGCAACCATGCTCCGATAGCCGCCAGGAAACGCGCGATCATCGGCTGCCCTCCGCGTGCAGGCCCAGGTCATCGGCCAGCGTCTTGCCCGGATAATGGAACGGCACCGGGCCGTCCGCTTCCGCATTGACAAACTGTTTCACGTACGGATGGGTCGATACGGCCATCTCGGCTGGCGTTCCGTGCGCCACGATTTTGCCCGATGACAGAAAATAGACGTAATCAGCAATGGCGAAACACTCCTTCACATCGTGCGAGACCAGGATCGACGTGGAACCGAGTGCATCGTTCAGATTGCGGATCAGATTGGCGGTCACGCCCATGGAAATGGGGTCCAGGCCGGCAAACGGTTCGTCGTACATGATCAGTTCGGGATCGAGTGCGATCGCGCGCGCCAGCGCCACGCGCCGGCCCATGCCGCCCGAAATTTCGGCAGGCTTCAGTTGCGCCGCATTGCGCAGGCCGACCGCATGCAGCTTCATCAGCACCAGGGTGCGGATCAGCTCTTCATTGAGGTCGGTATGCTCGCGCAGCGGAAAGGCCACGTTCTCGAACGCCGTCAGGTCGGTAAACAGGGCGCCATGCTGGAACAGCATGCCCATCTTGCGGCGCATCAGGTACAGATTCTCCGTATCGAGCTCGTGCACGATCTGGCCGTCAACGCTGACCGAACCGGAACTGGGGCGCAACTGGCCGCCGATCAGGCGCAGTACGGTCGTCTTGCCACTGCCGGAACCACCCATGACGGCCACCACTTTTCCACGTGGGAAGTCCATACGCAGCCCCGACAAGATCGAACGCGCGCCATAGGCAAAGTGTACATCACGGATTTCAACAAGATTTGGCACGACGAAGCTCACTATTTTAATGGCGTATTGTAGTGCAGAAACGCCAATCTCTGCTGAGACACCCCCGGGGGTGCCCCTGAAAGGGGGAAGAATACAACACTAATGAATCGAAAGTCAGATATTGTAGTGTAAATCTGGTGTAAAGATTGGCGGCTGCCCGCAGTGTTCCATTGACAATTGACCGGGACAAAAAAACGACAAAGGCCACGCCGCAAATCGCGCCGTGGCCTGGCCTGCATAGCGAGCAAGCGCTCGCTATTTATACTGCTCGTTAACGCGGCAGCAAGGACGCGCCCATCAGGAACTCATCGACGGCGCGCGCGCACTGGCGCCCTTCGCGGATGGCCCAGACCACCAGCGACTGGCCGCGGCGCATGTCGCCGGCGGCAAACACTTTCGGCACCGACGTGTAGTAGGCGCGCTCGCCTTCCGTAGCTGCCTTGGCATTGCCGCGCGCATCGGTATCGACGCCGAACGCTTCGAGTACCTGCTGCATCGGCGAGACAAAGCCCATCGCCAGGAACACCAGGTCGGCCTTCATCTCGAATTCCGAGTTCGGCACTTCGCTCATCTTGCCGTCTTTCCATTCGACGCGGCAGGCGATCAGCTTTTCCACCTTGCCGCCCTTGCCTTCGAAACGCTTGGTCGCCACCGCCCAGTCGCGGTCGCAGCCTTCCTCGTGCGAGGACGAGGTGCGCAGCTTGGTCGGCCAGTATGGCCAGACCAGCGGCTTGTTTTCCTGTTCCGGCGGCATCGGCATCAGTTCGAACTGGGCCACCGAGGCGGCGCCATGGCGGTTCGAGGTGCCGACGCAGTCCGAACCCGTGTCGCCGCCGCCGATCACCACCACGTGCTTGCCGGTGGCCTTGATCTGGTCCTTGAGCTTGTCACCCGCGTTGACCTTGTTCTGCAGCGGCAGGAAATCCATGGCGAAATGCACGCCCTTCAGTTCGCGGCCCGGCACCGGCAGGTCGCGCGGCTGTTCCGCGCCGCCGGCCATGATGACGGCGTCGAATTCTTTTTCCAGGTCTTCCGGGAAAATCGTTTCCTTGGCCCAGTTATTCACATTGGCCGGGAAATCCTTGCCCACCAGCACGCTGGTACGGAACACCACGCCTTCGGCTTCCATCTGTTTCACGCGCAGGTCGATATGCGACTTTTCCATCTTGAAGTCGGGAATGCCGTAGCGCATCAGGCCGCCGATGCGGTCGCTCTTTTCAAACACGGTGACGGCATGGCCGGCACGCGCCAGCTGCTGCGCCGCCGCCAGGCCGGCCGGACCGGAACCGACGATGGCCACTTTCTTGCCGGTGCTGAACGAAGCCGGCTGCGGCGTGACCCAGCCGTGCTCCCAGCCCATGTCGATGATCTTGTGCTCGATCGACTTGATGCCGACCGGATCTTCATTGATGCCCAGGGTGCAGGCCGATTCGCACGGCGCCGGGCAGATGCGGCCCGTAAATTCCGGGAAATTATTGGTCGAATGCAAAATGTCGAGCGCTTCGCGGTAAGCGCCGCGGTACACCAGGTCATTCCAGTCGGGGATGATATTGTTGACGGGGCAACCCGTGTTGCAGAACGGGATGCCGCAGTCCATGCAGCGCGCGGCCTGCACGGTGGCCTGCGCGTCCGACAGGTGCAGCACGAATTCCTTGTAGTTCTTCAGGCGCGCGGCAGGCTCCAGATAATGTTCGTCCTGGCGCTTGAATTCCATGAAGCCGGTAATTTTACCCACGATAGTTCCTTTGTATTTTGGCTGGCTGGGAGCGGCCCGGCCGCTCCCGTGTCACATTGTTTCCGCTGGCTCAGGCGGCGACGGCTTGCACTTCCTGTGCGGCGTCGGCGGCCATTTCGATCAGCGCGCGCTTGTATTCGTTCGGGAAGACCTTGACGAATTTGCCGCGCGCCGCTGCCCAGTCGTCGAGCAGGACGCGGGCGCGGGTGCTGCCGGTGTGCTTGAAGTGACGCTCGATCAGGCGCTTGAGGATCACTTCATCGGCTTCCGGCGCGCCGTCGCGGTGCTGCGCATGCCAGGCGCCGCGGTCAACCTGCTGCTCGCTGGCCGACACCACCTTGTCGAGGCTGACCATGGAAGTGTTGCACTTGCTGGCAAAGTCGCCCGCCGGGTCATACACATACGCGATGCCGCCCGACATGCCGGCTGCAAAGTTGCGGCCCGTGGCGCCCAGCACCACTACCGTGCCGCCGGTCATGTATTCGCAGCCATGGTCGCCCAGGCCCTCGACCACCGTGGTAGCGCCCGAGTTGCGCACCGCAAAGCGTTCGCCCGCCACGCCGTTGAAGAACGCTTCGCCGGCGATCGCGCCGTACAGCACCGTGTTGCCGATGATAATGTTGTCCACTGCCCAGCCGCGGAACTCGGTATTCGGCCGCACGATGATGCGTCCGCCCGACAGGCCCTTGCCCACGTAATCGTTGCCTTCGCCGACCAGGTCGATCGTGATGCCGTGCGCCAGGAAGGCACAGGCCGACTGGCCCGCCGTACCCTGCAGCTGGATGTGGATGGTGTCATCCGGCAGGCCGGCGTGACCGTATTTCTTCGCCACTTCGCCGGACAGCATGGTGCCGACCGTGCGGTTGACATTGCGCACCGGCGAGATGAACGACACGCGTTCGCCCTTCTCCAGTGCCGCGCGCGCCTGGGCGATCAGCTTGTGGTCGAGCGCTTTTTCCAGGCCGTGGTCCTGGTTTTCCACATGGCGGCAGGCGTGGTCGTGCGACACGTCCGGCTTGTGGAAGATGGCCGAGAAGTCCAGGCCCTGCGCCTTCCAGTGCGTGATCGCCTTCGACTTGTCGAGCAGATCGACGCGGCCGATCAGTTCGTCGTAGGTGCGGATGCCCAACTGCGCCATCAGCTGGCGCGCTTCTTCCGCCACGAAGAAGAAGTAGTTGACCACGTACTCGGGTTTGCCCGAGAACTTGGCGCGCAGTACCGGATCTTGCGTGGCCACCCCCACCGGGCAGGTGTTCAGGTGGCATTTGCGCATCATGATGCAGCCTTCGACCACCAGCGGCGCGGTGGCAAAGCCGATTTCGTCGGCGCCCAGCAGGGCGGCGATCACCACATCGCGGCCGGTACGCATCTGGCCATCGGCCTGGACGCGAATCCGGCTGCGCAAGCCGTTCAGTACCAGCGTCTGCTGCGTTTCGGCCAGGCCCAGCTCCCATGGCGTGCCGGCATGTTTCACCGACGACAATGGCGAGGCGCCCGTGCCGCCGTCGTGGCCGGCGACCACCACGTGATCGGCCTTGGCCTTGGTCACGCCGGCAGCGACCGTGCCGATACCGACTTCCGACACCAGTTTCACCGAGATCGAGGCGCGCGGATTGGCGTTTTTCAGGTCATGGATCAGCTGCGCCAGGTCTTCGATCGAATAGATGTCGTGGTGCGGCGGCGGCGAAATCAGGCCCACGCCCGGCACCGAAAAGCGCAGGCTGGCGATATATTCCGACACCTTATGGCCAGGCAGCTGGCCGCCTTCGCCCGGCTTGGCGCCCTGCGCCATCTTGATCTGGATCTGGTCGGCCGAGTTCAGGTAGGCGGCCGTGACGCCGAAACGTCCCGACGCCACCTGCTTGATGCGCGAGCGCATCGAGTCGCCTTCCTGCAGCGGAATATCGACCACGATCTGCTTGGCGCCCACCACCGACGCCATGGTGTCGCCCTGGCGGATCGGAATGCCTTTCAGTTCCTGCGTGTAGCGGTTCGGATCTTCGCCGCCCTCCCCCGTGTTCGACTTGCCGCCGATGCGGTTCATCGCCACCGCCAGCGTGGCGTGCGCTTCGGTGCTGATCGAGCCGAGCGACATGGCGCCGGTAGCGAAGCGCTTGACGATTTCCTTGGCAGGTTCCACTTCTTCGAGCGGGATCGCCTTGGTCGGGTCGAGCTTGAACTCGAACAGGCCGCGCAGCGTCAGGTGGCGGCGGCTCTGGTCGTTGATGATCTGGGCGTACTCCTTATAGCTGGAGAAATTGTTGCTGCGCGTCGAGTGCTGCAGCTTGGCAATCGCATCCGGCGTCCACAGATGGTCTTCGCCGCGCACGCGGAATGCGTATTCGCCACCGGCATCGAGCTGCTCGGCCAGCACCGGATCGTTGCCGAAGGCCAGGCTGTGCAGGCGCAGTGCTTCTTCGGCCACTTCGAAGACGCCGATGCCTTCCACGTTCGAGGCCGTGCCCTTGAAGTATTTGTCGACCAGCGACTTGTTCAGGCCTATCGCTTCAAAGATCTGCGCGCCGCAGTAGGACATGTAGGTCGAAATACCCATCTTCGACATGACCTTCATCAAGCCCTTGCCCACTGCCTTGGTGTAGTTGTAGATCGCCTTCTCGCCCGACAGGTCGCCCGGCAGGCCGTGCGCCAGTTCGACCAGCGTTTCCATCGCCAGGTAAGGGTGGACGGCTTCCGCGCCGTAACCGGCCAGCAGCGCGAAGTGATGCGTTTCGCGCGCCGAGCCGGTTTCCACCACCAGGCCGGCCGAGGCGCGCAGGCCCTTGCTGACCAGGTGCTGGTGCACGGTCGAGGTGGCCAGCAGCGCCGGAATGGCGACCTGCTCGGCGCAGATGGCGCGGTCCGAGATGATCAGGATATTGTGGCCGGACTTGACGGCATCGACCGCTTCGGCGCACAGCGAGGCCAGGCAGGCTTCGACGCCTTCCTTGCCCCAGGCCAGCGGATAGCAGATATCGAGTTCGTACGACTTGAACTTGCCGCCCGTGTGCGCGCTGATATTGCGCAGGCGCGCCATGTCGTCGAAACCCAGCACCGGCTGCGATACTTCCAGGCGCATCGGCGGGTTGACGTTGTTGGTATCGAGCAAGTTCGGTTTCGGGCCGATAAACGACACCAGCGACATCACCATCGCTTCGCGGATCGGGTCGATCGGCGGATTCGTTACTTGCGCAAACAGCTGCTTGAAATAGTTGTACAGCGGTTTCAGCTTGTTCGACATGACGGCCAGCGGCGAGTCATTGCCCATCGAGCCAGTCGCTTCTTCGCCGGCGGCGGCCATCGGCGCGAGCAGGAATTTCAGGTCTTCCTGGGTGTAGCCGAACGCCTGCTGGCGGTCGAGCAAGGATGGCTGGGCTTTTTCGCCTTGTGCGCGGTCCTGCTTGAGCTGGCCTTCCTGCAGCTTGATTTCGTCGAGCTTGATGCGCACCGAGTTGATCCAGGCTTTATATGGCTTGGCGTTGGCGTAGGTGTTCTTCAGTTCCTGGTCGTCGATGATGCGGCCCGCTTCCAGGTCGATCAGGAACATCTTGCCAGGCTGCAAGCGCCATTTCTGGATGATCTTCGATTCCGGGATCGGCAGCACGCCCGATTCCGAGGCCATCACCACCAGGTCGTCGTCGGTAACGATGTAGCGGGCCGGGCGCAAGCCGTTGCGGTCCAGCGTGCCGCCGATATGGCGGCCGTCGGTAAACGCCATGGCGGCCGGGCCGTCCCACGGTTCCATCATCGCCGCATGGTATTCGTAGAAGGCGCGGCGGTTGTCGTCCATCGTCGTGTGGTTTTCCCACGCTTCCGGAATCATCATCATCATCGCCTGGGCGATCGGGTAGCCGGCCATCAGCAGCAGTTCGAGCGCATTGTCGAAGCAGGCGGTGTCGGACTGGCCTTCGTAGATCAGCGGGAACAGTTTCTGCAGGTCTTCACCGAGCACGGCCGACTTCATCACGCCTTCGCGCGCGCGCATCCAGTTGAAGTTGCCCTTGACGGTATTGATCTCGCCGTTGTGGGCGATCAGGCGGTAGGGGTGGGCCAGCGGCCATTCCGGGAAGGTATTGGTGGAGAAACGCTGGTGCACCAGCGCCAGCGCCGAGATGCAGCGCGCGTCCTGCAGGTCTTTATAGTAGACGCCGACCTGGTCGGCCAGCAGCAGGCCCTTGTAGACAATCGTGCGCGCCGACATCGACGGCACGAAGAATTCCTTGCCATGCAGCAGCTTCAACGCCTGGATCGCATGGCCCGACGATTTGCGGATCACGTACAGTTTGCGCTCGAGCGCGTCGGTCACCATGATGTCCGGGCCGCGGCCGATAAAGATCTGGCGGATTACCGGTTCCTTGGCGCGCACGGTGGGCGACATCGGCATGTCGGTATCGATCGGCACATTGCGCCAGCCCAGGATGACCTGGCCTTCGATGCGCACGGCGCGCTCGATTTCCTGTTCGCAGGCAATGCGCGACGCGTGTTCCTTCGGCAGGAACACCATGCCCACGCCGTATTCGCCAGGCGGCGGCAATTCCACGCCCTGCTTGGCCATTTCTTCGCGGTAGTACTGGTCCGGAATCTGGATCAGGATGCCGGCGCCATCGCCCATCAGCGCATCGGCGCCCACGGCGCCCCGGTGATCGAGGTTTTTCAGAATCAGCAAACCCTGTTCGACGATCGAATGGGTCTTGTTGCCCTTGATGTGGGCGACGAAACCGACGCCGCAGGCATCGTGTTCATTGGCTGGGTCGTACAGGCCTTGCGCTTTCATGGGCTTCTCCGCTGCAAATATCTATCGAAAAACTAGAGTAGTGCAATGCAACAGAAAACTCAACCAGAATAAAAGGGGTCGGAGTCGAATTAAATTTGATTTTTTTTGTCTCAAAATTTAATAGGGACATAGTCGTAACCTTACCAATGAAAATGCATCTTATTTACAAGGCGGTTTTTATTCGTTATTGGCGACAATTTTGCGTGGCCGGCCTCGTTTTGCCGGCAGTACCTGGCGCTTCATTTTCAGTTCCAGTGCCTGCTTGAAGGCATCCGAACCGAGTGGCCAGCCTTTCAGCACGGCCTGCTCGACAGCCTTGACCTGGCTGCTGCCCATGCCCTGCTCGACTACGCGCAAGTAAGCGGCCTCGCGGTCGAATGGCGTATTGCCCAGCGCCCAGTACAGCGCGTGGTCGGTAATCACGGCGTCAGGCTGCACGCCAGCATGGTGTGCATGGCTGGACCAGGGATAATCGAGCGGCCCTGCCGCCAGGCCGGCCCGCACGGGCACCATTTCGAGGTAATGACAGGCCAGCAGGAAGAAATGCTCGGCATCGATCACCGAAGTTTTGTAGCGTCCCTGCCACAATGCCCCTTCGCGACCGTACTTCTGGTTGAAATACGGCACGTAATAGCGGCCGAGCCACTGCATCAGCTGGCCCAGTCCCGTGGCATCGGCAGGCGTCGCCAATACATGCAGCTGGTCCGGCAACAGGACGTACGCGTGGATCGCTACCTTGAACTGTCTGGCGCCGCTTTTCAGCCAGCTCAGGAATTGCGCGTAATCGGCGCTATCCTGGAACACGGCCTGCTGGTTGCTGCTGCGCTGGATAACGTAATGAGGCAGATGGGGGATGATCAGGCGGGGCAGGCGGGCCATGGCAGGGTCGATAAAATGAAGGCAATGCCTTGATTTTACACAGATAGCCGGGCGCGGCACGACTCTGACCCCACTTTATTTTTGAAACGATGAAAAAGGGACGACTCCGTCCCTTTTTATTTTTGAGGCAGCAAATCAGGACAGATTGAAGCTGGCCGACAGGCTGTAACCCTCGCCGTAGGCGCTGCGCAGTGGCAGGTCCTGGCCCAGGCCCGTCTTGGCCTTCTTGCGCAAGCGGTACACCAGCATGTCGACACGACGGCCCGCATCGGGGTCGTCGCCGCCCATGCCGGCCACGATCACGTCGCGCGGCACGGGCCGCGTATTGATCGTCAGCAGGTGCAGGAAGTTGAATTCCTTTTCCGTCAGGGCGATCACCGAACCCATCAGCTCAAGCTGGCGCGCGCTCACCTTGAGCGTCCATTTGCCCGGCTCCGGCGCGGCCGACTCCTGCGGGCCGACGCGGCGGTCGAGCGCCTCGATATGGGCGGCCAGTTCCGGGAACTTGATCGGCTTGGTGAGATAGTGGTCGGCGCCCAGGCGCAGGCCCAGGATCCGGCTGTCGAAAGCCACGCGGCCCGTCAGCACCAGCACGCCGATCTGCGGATACAGCTGGCGCATGCGCGGGATCACATTGAAGCCGTCTTCATCGGGCAAGCCCAGGTCCAGCACCACCACATCGACATTGCCGTGGCTCAGCGCAGCCCACATATCGCCGGCCGAGCTGGTGATATGGACTTCATGCTCGAGCTCAACGAGAAACTCCGCCATGTCTTCTGCGTAGTCCAGATTGTCTTCGACGATCAGTATTTTCGTCATTGCTACGCCATTCTTCTGTTAATAAGCATTTCATGAGGCAAACTTGCCATGCACTTCTTGCACCATCATGGATCGCAGGGCAGGTCTACGTCAAGGAATTATCACGGTTGACTTCAGCGGAAGCAAGGCTTTTCCCCGCGGTACCCGATACCGGCAGCCAAATGCTGAACGCGGCGCCGCCATCGGCGCGGTTATTCACCTGCAGACTGCCGCCATGGACCTCGACCACCGCGCGCGCCATATACAGGCCCAGCCCCGCGCCAGCGTGGCCGCCGGCATGGATGCCGCGGTAGCCCTTGTCAAACAGCAGCGCCATTTCGTCCGGCGGCACGCCAGGGCCACGGTCCAGCACGACAAGTTCTACCCCGCCCTGCGCCGCCAGCCGGCCTTCGAGCAGGATCGGGCTGCCCGGCGGGCTGAATTTGACGGCATTGTCGAGCAGGATTTTCAGCGCCAGCGCCATGCCCGGCACATCGCAGCGCAAACGGGCCGGCAAGTCTTCATCAAGCTGCAGCTGGACCGGATGGCTGGCCGGCACGGTGGCGGCTGCCTGCTGCAGCAGTGCCAAAGGGGCGACGCCGTCGGCGACCCGCTCGCGGCCGATGGCCGCCATCCGTTCGGGTGACAGATAGTCGTCAATCATGCCCAACAAACGGTCAACCGCCGCCTGGATTTTCACGTAACGCTTGCGCGTGGCCTCGTCGGCGTCATTGCCGGTCGCCACCAGGCGCTGCACGGCGCCATCGATGGTGGCCAGCGGCGTGCGGAACTCGTGCGACAGCATCGAGGCAAAGCGTTTCTGCTCAAGACCGCGCTGCGCTTCTTCCTGCTGCGCCTGCGTCACGTCGCGCACGCTGCCGACCAGGGTCATGGCGCGTCCCGCCACATTCTCGGCGATGGTCGAGGTGATTTCCAGCGCCAGCAACTGGCCGTCGCAGTGCGCCAGCTCCACTTCGCGCGTCAGGCTCAGGCGGGTCGCGTCGCCGTCCTTCCAGCGCTGCAGCCGGGCCGGCACATCGGACGCCAGGCGCGCCGCATGCTCCTGCAAGGCCGGCAGCGCCAGGCCAGTCAGGCGCTGCGCGGCCGGGCTGATGTAGAACAGTTCCAGGGTAGTGCCGTCGAGCAGGAAGCCCGCGTCGCGGCTGTGGTCGGCCAGCAGCCGGAACTGCGCCTCGCCGGCGCGCGCGCGCAGCAGGGCGCGGCGCAATTGCGCGAAACGCAGCGCCATCAGGATGGCGCCGACCAGTAGCAACAGTAAGAGTGGCAGCATGCTTGTACCTGGCATTAATTAACATGCCCAGTATAAGCGCGCTTAATCTTCCAAAGGCGCAAAAATCTGCTGGAGATCCTCTTGCGTGAGCGCCATCTTCTGCGACTCGCCTTCGGCCAGGATCGATTGCGCCAGTTCCGATTTCTTCTGCTGCAGCAGCTGGATCTTTTCTTCCAGCGTGCCCTTGGCGATCAATTTGTAGACGAACACGGGCTTGTCCTGGCCGATACGCCAGGCGCGGTCGGTGGCCTGGTTCTCGGCGGCCGGGTTCCACCACGGATCGTAGTGGATCACGGTGTCGGCCGCCGTCAGATTCAGCCCGACGCCGCCCGCTTTCAGGCTGATCAGGAAGATCGGCACGGCGCCCTGCTGGAATGCCGCCACCTGGGCGCTGCGGTCTTTCGTCTCGCCCGTCAGCAAGGCATACGGAATATCGCGCGCCTCAAGCTCTTCCTCGATCAGCTCCAGCATGCTGGTAAATTGCGAGAACACCAGTATCTTGCGCCCTTCGTCGAGCAGGTCTTCCACCATCTGCATCAGGTCTGTCAGCTTGGCCGAGCCGGCCGCCTGCTTTTTCGCCGGCAGGGATTTCACCAGGCGCGGATCGCAGCAGACCTGGCGCAGTTTCAGCAGTGCCTCGAGGATCACGATCTGGCTGCGCGCCACGCCCTTCTTGTCGATTTCCTCGCGCACCTTCTGGTCCATCGCCAGGCGCACGGTTTCGTACAGGTCGCGCTGCGGCCCCGTCAGTTCCACCTTGCGCACCATTTCTGTCTTCGGCGGCAATTCCTTGGCCACGTTGTCTTTCGTGCGGCGCAGCAGGAACGGCTTGATGCGGCGATTGAGCAGCATGCGGCGCAGCGGATCGTCCTGGCGCTCGATCGGATGGCGGAACTGGGTGTTGAAGGTTTTCTCGTCGCCCAGCAAACCCGGCAGCAGGAAGTGGAATTGCGACCACAGCTCGCCCAGATGGTTTTCCAGCGGCGTGCCGGACAGGCACAGGCGGTGGCGCGCGCGCAGCAGGCCCGCGCTTTGCGCCGCCTTGCTGCGCGTGTTCTTGATGTAATGCGATTCGTCGAGGATCACCAGGTGGAAATCATGCTCGCGCAGAGTTTCTTCGTCGCGCGGCAGCAGCGCATAGGTGGTCAGCACCAGGTCGCAGGAATCGATCTGGTCGAACTGCTGGGCGCGGTCCTTGCCTTGCAACAGCAATACCTTCAGGCTCGGGGCAAATTTCGCCGCTTCGTCCTGCCAGTTGCCCATCAGGCTGGTCGGCGCGATCACCAGCGCCGGATGCGTCAGCCGTCCCGCTTCTTTTTCGATCAGGATATGCGCCAGCGTCTGCACGGTTTTACCTAAACCCATGTCATCGGCCAGGATGCCGGCCAGGTCATGGTCGCGCAGGAACTGCATCCATGCCAGGCCATCGGCCTGGTAGTCGCGCAAGGTGGCCTGCAGGCCGGCGGGCGCCGCCACTTTCTGCACCGAGCCGAACTGGCTCAGCTTGCGGCCCATGGCCCGCAGCTGCTCGCCGCCGGTCCAGCGCAGTTCCAGCCCGCGCGCCAGCTCTTCGAGGCGCGCCGCATCGAGCGTCGACATGCGCACGGCGCGCTTGATCTTGTCGTTGAAGTACAGCTCGCCCAGGGTATTCAAAATCGGTCGCACGCGGCCCCACGGCAGCGCCACGCGCGTGCCGTCAGGCAAGGTCGCCAGCATCTGGTCTTCGTCGGCATGCGCGTCGATGATCTTCGGATTGAAGTCGTTCGGCGCGTTGCGGATCAGTTGCACCAGCACCGGCAGCAGCGGCACGCGCTCGTGGTTGACGACGATGCCCAGTTCCAGCTCGAACCAGGCGTTGCCGCTGTCCGGGTCCTGGTCATCGATATCGGCATACCAGTCGTCGACATCGACCACGTCGTAGCGGTACTTGCTGGTCTTTTCGACGATCCAGCCCAGGTCCAGCAGGGTGTCGATGCCGGACTCGGCAAAGCGCAGCCATTCGGCCTGGCTCGGCAGCAGCAAGGCGCCCTTCAGGCCGCTCAGCGGCGCCGAACCGGGCTTCTTGAATTGCAGCTCGGCCAGGGTCGCCAGCGCGCGTGCCTCGTCGATAGTGTTGCGCTGGATAATTTCGGTCACCTCGCCCACCTGGCGCACCACGCGCTGGGCCGGGTCGAACGACACGCGCTCGCCATCGTAGTCGTACGACAGCACCACAAAATCATGCCAGCGCTGCACGCTGCCGTCGGCCAGCATGGCGCTATCCATCAGCAATACCGGCGTGGCCGCCACATCCTTGCGCAGGCGCTGCGGCAGCGGTTGCGGCAGCGGCATCAGGTGCTGCAGGCCTTGCGCCAGCAGCAGTTGCGACACGCGCACCTTGTCATTGGCGTTCAACGGCGGCGCCTGCGCCACCAGCGCCTGCAGGTCGGCCAGCGAAATATCGGAGCCGCCCTGGTTCAGTTCCAGCACGCCGCACGACAGGTTGTCGATATACCACGGCGGATCGGTCGGCAGCATGTAGTCGATCTGGTCGGCGCCATGGTGGCTGACGCCTTCCGGCGGATCGACCTGCCAGCCCAGGCGCATGGTCTTGCCTTCGTCGCGCCAGAACAGCCGCGCCGCGCGCGCCGGACCTTCCTTCAATGGATACACCAGGCCGTTGCCCACATCGGCCCAGGAATTGGCCCACAACAGCTTGTCCTGCTCGGCCAGCATGGCCAGCAGGGCCGCGCCGACTTTCCCTTTCGGTTCGGTGGCGCTGCCCGTCTGCGAATTTTGTCCCGTGCGCATGGCCACAAAAAAGCGCACCAGGTCTTCGTCCGCCGGCGTCAAAAACGTGGGCGGCGCCGACAGCAGCGAAAAGATCTCGCTGATGGGGCTGGCCGCCGCCACATCGCCATTCGGCCGCAGCCGCGCCTTGTACAGGCACAGCGCCACATGGCGCCCGCCGCTGGTGGGCGCCAGCACATAGATCAGGCGATGCGCGGTGAGCTTGGGATCGGGTTCGGCCAGCGGCAGCACCGGTTTCGGATGGGCGGCCGCCTCCACGCGCTGCAGCCAGGTGGCCACCGCGTAGGGCAAGGGCCCGCCAGGCGCGCTGGCCGGTGCGGCAGGGGTGTCACTGATGTCGTCGCGGGTAAAATCCATGGTACGCATGATGGTTGGAGTGTGTATCAAAATCGGCAACAGGCAATATTATCCTTCATACGCGGCCGAATAGCTTATTCAATATCAGTTCCACAGCGCACACTGTCCAAAGACTGACACAATCGCGCCGATTGCGTATCATTCCAGCCTTGATCGCTTTGGAAACAACCATGCTGCCCACCATCGAACAACGTCTTGCCCTTGAACTTGCCGCCAAACCGGTGCAGGTTGCCGCCGCCATCGAACTGCTCGATGAAGGCGCCACCGTGCCGTTTATTGCCCGCTACCGCAAGGAAGCGACCGGCGGCCTCGACGATATCCAGCTGCGCCTGCTCGAAGAGCGCCTGCGCTATCTGCGCGAGCTGGAGGACCGGCGCGCCGCCATCGTGGCCTCGATTACCGAACAAAATAAAATGACGCCGGCCCTGCTGGACGCCGTCATGCACGCGGAAGACAAGACCCGCCTGGAAGACTTGTATCTGCCATATAAACAGAAGCGACGCACCAAGGCGCAGATCGCCATTGAGGCGGGCCTGATGCCGCTGGCCGACGGCTTGCTGGACAATCCGGAACTGACGCCGGAAATGGAAGCGGGCAAGTTCCTGCGCGACGCGTTTACTAGTGCCGACGGCAACAATCCGGGCGTACTTGATACCAAGGCGGCGCTCGACGGCGCGCGCCAGATCCTGATGGAGCGTTTTGCCGAAGACGCAACGTTGCTGCAAACCCTGCGCGAATACGTGCAGGAGCACGGCGTGGTCGAATCGAAAGTGGTCGAAGGCAAGCAGGACGAAGGCGAAAAATTCGCCGATTATTTCGATTACTCGGAAACCATCGCCACCGTACCATCGCACCGCGCGCTGGCCCTGCTGCGCGGGCGCCGCGAAGGCATCCTCGACGTCACGCTGCGCCTGGACACGGAAGCGGAAAAACCGAAATGGGATGCGCCGCACAACCCGTGCGAAGGCCGTATCGCCGCCCGCTTCGGCATCAAGAACCAGGGCCGTCCGGCCGACAAGTGGTTGTCCGACACGGCACGCTGGACCTGGCGCGTAAAAAGCTTCATGCACCTGGAAACCGAACTGATGGGCGCACTGCGCGAACGCTCGGAGCAGGATGCGATCAATGTGTTCGCCACCAACCTGAAAGCGCTGCTGCTGGCCGCGCCGGCCGGCCAGCGCGCCACCATGGGCCTCGATCCCGGCCTGCGCACGGGCGTGAAAGTGGCCGTGGTCGACGCCACCGGCAAGGTGGTCGACACGGCCGTGATCTACCCGCACCAGCCGAAAAACGACTGGGATGGTTCCTTGCATACGCTGGGCCGCCTGGCCGCCAAGCACAATGTATCGTTGATTTCCATTGGCAACGGCACCGCCTCGCGCGAAACCGACAAGCTGGCGCAGGACCTGATCAAACAGCATCCGGAAGCGAAGATGACGAAGATCGTCGTCTCGGAAGCGGGCGCCTCTGTCTATTCGGCGTCCGAATTCGCCTCGAAAGAGCTGCCCGACATGGATGTGTCGCTGCGCGGCGCCGTGTCGATCGCGCGCCGCCTGCAGGACCCGCTGGCCGAACTGGTCAAAATCGATCCGAAATCGATCGGCGTGGGCCAGTACCAGCATGACGTAAGCCAGAGCCAGCTGGCCCGCTCGCTCGACGCGGTGGTGGAAGACTGCGTGAATGCGGTCGGTGTCGACGTCAATACGGCTTCCGCTCCCCTGCTGGCGCGCGTATCGGGCCTGTCGGCCAGCGTGGCGCAGAGCATCGTCAGCTACCGCGACATGAAGGGGGCATTTACCTCGCGCGCGGCGCTCAAGGGCGTGCCGCGCCTGGGCGACAAGACGTTCGAGCAGGCTGCGGGCTTCTTGCGCGTGATGGGCGGCGATAATCCATTGGATGCCTCGGCGGTGCACCCGGAATCGTATCCGCTGGTGGAAAAAATCCTGGCAGACATCAAGAAGGATATCAAGGCCGTCATCGGCGAAACCTCGCTGCTGAAAACCCTGAACCCGGCCAAGTACGCCGACGAGACGTTTGGCGTGCCGACCATTTCCGATATTCTGAAAGAGCTGGAAAAGCCGGGCCGCGATCCGCGTCCGGAATTTACCACCGCCACTTTCAAGGAGGGCGTGGAAGAAATCCGCGACCTGCGCCCGGACATGATCCTGGAAGGCGTGGTCACCAACGTGGCCGCGTTTGGCGCGTTTGTCGATATTGGCGTGCACCAGGATGGCCTGGTGCATATCTCGGCACTGTCGAACACCTTCGTGAAAGATCCGCACACGGTGGTCAAAGCAGGGCAAGTCGTGCGCGTGAAGGTGCTGGAAGTCGATGAAAAGCGCAAGCGCATCGCGCTGACCATGCGCTTGACGGACAGCGCGCCGCAGGCCGGCAGCAAGCCGGAGCAACGCGGCGACCGCAACGACCGCCGCAGCATGGCCCAGCACCAGTCGCAAGCGCGCAATGCGCCGGAACCGGCCGGCAGCATGGCGGCCGCGTTTGCCAAGCTGCGCGGGTAAGCATCGTGTCCGACATTCTTATTGCGGCAGCCAGCGCCAGCAGTCCCGAGGCGCTGCTGCTGCAGGACGAATTGTCCGCCGTGCTGCAACAGCTGAGCGGCGACAGCGGCCGCGCCTCGTTCGATGCCGAGGCGCCCGATGAGCGCGGCGGCTTCTATCTGGCCAGGAACAGTGCCGGCCAGCTGCTCGGCTGCGCCGCCCTGCGCCCGCTCGGCGAAGCGGACAGTACAACAGGCGAACTCAAGCGCATGTTTGCCCGCCCCGGCAACACGGGCGTGGGCGCGGCCTTGCTGGCTCACGCCGAAGTCCAGGCGCGGCAGCTGGGCTACCGTGCCGTTTATCTGTCCACGCGCGTGATCAACACGCGCGCCGTGGCGTTTTACCGCAAGCATGGCTATGCGCCGGTGGAACCCTGGGGCAAATACGTGGGCGCGGCCCAGTCCGTTTGCCTGGGCAAGCTGCTGTAACGTGGCTGGCTTCCTCTATTAATGACTTGAGCGCATACCCGTGGCGTCGTTTTCTTATAAAATGACGCCATCTATTTATTTACCCATCAGAGGCAACCATGAGCGACGTACAAACCTGGATCAAAGAAACCGTGACGAGCACGCCGGTCGTGCTGTTCATGAAGGGCACCGCCCAATTTCCACAATGCGGCTTTTCCGGCCGCGCCATCCAGATCCTGAAAGCCTGCGGCGTGGAAAACATCGCCACCGTCAACGTGCTGGACGATCCGGAAGTTCGCCAGGGCATCAAGGACTACTCGAACTGGCCGACCATTCCACAACTGTATGTCAAGGGCGAGTTTATCGGCGGCTCCGACATCATGAATGAAATGTTTGAATCGGGCGAGCTGAAATCCCTGCTCGATGCCTGATGTAACGCAGCGGCCGCGCCGTATCGTGATTGCCATCACGGGCGCCACCGGCGCCGTGTATGGCTTGCGGCTGCTGCAACTGCTCGGCGCCCTCCCCGGCGTCGAGACGCACCTGGTCTTGTCGGACGCGGCTGTACTGACCCTGCACCAGGAAACCGGCATGGGCCGCAAGGATGTCGAAGCGCAGGCGCACGTGGTGCACAAGCTGCGCGATATCGGCGCGGCGATTGCCAGCGGTTCGTTCCAGTCGGAGGGGATGGTGATTGCGCCGTGCTCGATGAAGACGCTGGCGGCGGTGGCGCATGGCCTGTCGGATAACCTGATCACGCGCGCGGCCGATGTGGCGCTCAAGGAGCGCCGGCGCCTGATTCTGATGGTGCGCGAAACGCCGTTCAACCTGGCGCACCTGCGCAACATGACGGCCGTCACTGAAATGGGCGGCATTATCTTCCCGCCCCTGCCGAGCTTTTACAACTTGCCCAACAGCATCGCCGAGATGGTCGACCATACGGTGGCGCGCGTCATCGACCTGCTCGGTATCGAGCACAGCCTGGCGCCACGCTGGCATGGCCTGAAAGCCGGCGACGGCATGCCTGCCGCCTGAGTTTTTATCTTTTCTCGAATTGCTGGGCGCTGGCGCGCTTCAAATCCCTGGCTTCTTCAACCATCCTGCGGTGGGCGATCCGTTTGCGCATTACTTCCGCATGTTGCGCGGCGGTCATGGGTGGCACGGTCATCAAGTCCTTCAGCTGCGCGGTATTGCTGTAGTTACTTTTCATAAGACGGCTCAAATGCTCGGCTCCGTGGTGGATGACAAACTGGCTGGTTCTGCAGTGATTATGCGCCGGTATTGCCTGCTGCGCTGTCTGTTACGGGATTATTGTCGAATAATCCAGTTGCAGTGCAACATAAGAGGCCTTATTGTGCCGCACATTCATGTCTCCACCATGACGGCGCGCAAAAAAGCAACGGCGCCACAGCGCCGATCCGACATTGCCTGGCCAGGCCAGGACTACGCGAAAATACTTACTTTTGGTAGTTCACGCGCACCAGCATGCGAATAAATTCGCGTGCGATCTGGCGATGATGCTCATCTAATCTTTGCAGATCAGCAATTAATTTCACATCGGCCGACTCAAAACGCGACAGCGCGCTGCCCGCTTCGCCATTTGGTACGGCGCTTTCCGGGCCGCCAAAGCGCAGCCATTCCGCAGGCACGCCCAGCCATTGGGCAATCATGCGCAGTTTCTCTTGGGTCGGAATGGCTTCTCCTACCAACCATTTCCTTGCGGCATGCACGGTAATCGGACGTCCATCGAAACGGATATTGAATTCCCGGGCCAATCGGGTCGGGCTGTCGGGGGAGTAGTGGGCGTTTTTCAGAGCCAGTTGAAGTCGCTGGCTGAAGCTTTCGCGTTCGTTAGAAGAATTCATAGGTGTACTATTTCATGTTGTAACATGAAAGTCAGTTTCTTGAATGACCATACGGATTGTTACATTTTAAAAACAAATAAATTAACAATTAACACTCTGCCAGGCTTTCTCGTGAAAAACCGGGCCGAATTTTCTCTTGTTATCACGCATGGCTTCGGGTCAAATTCGCGGCTGACTTTGAATTTCGCATTGCAACACAAATTCAAAGTCTCGTTTTAGCACTACAACGTACGGTATTGGATCATGCGCTCCGATATGGATTCCTGCAAGCGCACGCCATACACTTTCTCAAAGAGAACTTATCTAAAAAACTATTTTATTTTTTTATGGAAACCTTTTCAGCATGAAGCGTCGTGGAGCGGCCATCTACTTGTCTGAATGACAAATTTACTCGCATCATAACGAAAGGAGCTTATGTTGGCACAAAGAAAGTTCTTTTTGGTGTCATCTGCGCCACCAACTATCGATCTGCATGCACTTTTGACGCTGGAATCCATTTATTTTCAATAAATTTTGTGTATATATCAATTATCTCTATGAGCGGAGGCCGAAGATTGTCCGTGATGACAGCAGGCAGGCGCGCTACAATGGCATTGACGCGAACGTAAACGTCAATCGTCCGCCCCGAACCATCGATGCCTTCCAGCTCCAAGCCCATGTCCTCAGCCACGCCTGTACCCAGCACCACCTACACCATTACCGAACTGGCGCGCGAGTTCGACATCACGGCGCGCGCCATCCGCTTCTATGAAGACCAGGGTCTGCTCAGTCCGAAGCGCGAAGGCGCGGGCGGACGCAGCCGTGTCTATACGCCGCGCGACCGCACCCGCCTCAAGCTGACCCTGCGCGGCAAGCGCCTGGGCCTGGCCTTGTCCGAAATCAAAAGCCTGGTCGACATGTACGAGTCGCCGAAAGACACGCGCGCACAGATGGACCGGTTTCTGGGCGTGCTGGCGCAGCACCGGCAGACGCTGGAACAGCAGCGCATCGATATCGAAATGGCGCTGGCCGAGATCACCACCCACGAAGCGGCCTGCGCACGCATGCTGGCCGAACTGGACGACGGCGCGCTGGCGGCAACATAAGTACCACGCTTGATGCAGGCCGCATGGACCTGCTTTATACTTTGCTTTACGTTTACGTAAACGTCACAACTGAGTATCATTGTTGTTGACACGATTGCTTTTGAAGCGGCAGACAGCCGACACCACATAACGACGACGAGGACGACATGCTCCATCTCCCAGGCTTGACCTTTGACCACGGCGAAGACATCGCCTCCCTGCGCGAAGCGATTCAACAATTTGCTGCCGCCGAAATCGCGCCGCGCGCCGCCGAAATCGACCGCAGCGACCAGTTCCCGATGGACCTGTGGCGCAAGATGGGCGACATGGGCCTGCTCGGCATTACCGTCAGCGAAGAATACGGCGGCGCCGGCATGGGCTACCTGGCCCATATCATCGCCATGGAAGAGATCTCGCGCGCCTCGGCCTCGGTCGGCCTGTCGTACGGCGCCCATTCGAATCTGTGCGTGAACCAGATCAAGCGCAACGGCACCGACGAACAGAAAGCCAAATACCTGCCGAAGCTGATTACCGGCGAACATATCGGCGCACTGGCCATGTCGGAGCCGAATGCCGGTTCGGACGTGGTCAGCATGCAGCTGCGCGCCGACTTCAAGGGCGACCGCTGGGTGCTGAACGGCACCAAGATGTGGATTACCAACGGCCCCGACGCGGACGTGCTGGTGGTGTACGCCAAGAACGACCTGGCGGCCGGCGCGCGCGGCATGACGGCGTTCCTGATCGAAAAAGATTTCAAGGGTTTCTCGATCGCGCAAAAGCTCGACAAGCTGGGCATGCGCGGCTCGCACACGGGCGAACTGGTGTTCCAGGATTGCGAAGTGCCGGCTGAAAATGTGCTGGGCGGCCTGGGCAAGGGCGTCAACGTGCTGATGTCGGGACTGGATTTTGAACGCACCGTGCTGTCCGGCGGCCCGCTGGGCATCATGCAGGCCTGCATGGACCTGGTGGTGCCGTATGTGCACGACCGCAAGCAGTTCGGCCAGGCCATCGGCGAATTCCAGCTGATGCAGGGCAAGCTGGCCGACATGTATTCGACCATGATGGCCTGCAAGGCCTATGTGTATGCGGTGGGCCAGGCGTGCGACCGTGCATCGACGCCGGAAGCCGTGCGCCAGCTGCGCAAGGATGCGGCCGGCGCGATTCTGTACAGCGCCGAAAAGGCCACCTGGATGGCGGGCGAAGCGATCCAGGCGCTGGGCGGCAACGGCTATATTAACGAGTATCCGGCCGGCCGCCTGTGGCGCGACGCCAAGCTGTATGAAATCGGCGCCGGCACCAGCGAAATTCGCCGCATGCTGATCGGCCGCGAACTGTTCGCCGAAACCAAATAACCATCACTGATACGGAGATCCATCATGCATGATCCAGTCGTTATCGTCGGTGCTGCGCGCACCCCCATGGGCGCCTTCCAGGGCGATTTTGCCAACGTCACTGCCAGCGACCTGGGCGCTGTCGCCATCCAGGCCGCCGTCGAGCGCGCCGGCATCGCGCCGGAACTGGTTGAACACGTGTATTTCGGCAACTGCCTGATGGCCGGCCAAGGCCAGGCGCCTGCGCGCCAGGCCCTGCGCAAGGCCGGCCTGCCGGACGCCACCGGCGCCGTCACCCTGTCGAAAATGTGTGGCTCGGCCATGCAAACCACCATGTTTGCCCACGACACCTTGCTGGCCGGCAGCGCCGAGGTAGTGGTGGCCGGCGGCATGGAATCGATGACTAACGCCCCCTATCTGGTGCCGAAGGCGCGCGGCGGCTACCGCATCGGCCACGGCATGCTGTTCGACCACATGATGATGGACGGCCTGGAAGATGCGTACAGCCGCGATGAAAAAGGCAATGCCCGCTCGATGGGCACGTTTGCCGAAGAGTGCGCCACCGAATATGGCCTGACGCGCGAAGCGCAGGATGCGTTTGCCATCGAATCGGTCAAGCGCGCCCAGGCGGCGGCCAAGGACGGCGGCTTTGACTGGGAAATCGCCCCGGTTACCGTGCCCGGCCGTGGCGGCGACACCGTGGTCAGCATCGATGAAGGTCCGGCCAAGGCGCGCCTGGAAAAGATTCCGGCATTGAAACCCGCGTTCAAGAAGGACGGCACGATTACCGCCGCCTCCTCCTCGTCGATCAACGATGGCGCCGCCGCCCTGGTGCTGATGCGCGAATCGACGGCGCACAAGCTCGGCTTGAACATTATCGCGAAGATCCACGGCCACGCCACGCATGCGCAGGCGCCGAACCTGTTTACCACCGCGCCGATCGGTGCCGTGAAAAAACTGTACGCGAAGACCGGCTGGAACAGCACGACTGTCGACCTGTTTGAAATCAACGAGGCGTTTGCCGCCGTGCCGATGGCCGCCATGCATGACCTCGATATTCCACACAGCAAGATCAATATCCACGGCGGCGCCTGCGCGCTGGGCCATCCGATCGGCGCCTCGGGCGCGCGCATTATCGTCACCCTGCTGGGCGCGCTGAAAAAGACGGGCGGCAAGCGCGGCGTGGCAGCGCTGTGCATCGGCGGCGGTGAAGCGACCGCGATGGCGATCGAACTGGTATAAGCTGCGGTTTTATCCCTACTCAGGAGCAGCACATGCCTACAGCATTGATTATCGGCGCCTCGCGCGGCATCGGCCATGAAATCGTCCGTCAATACCGCCAGGACGGCTGGCGCGTGATCGCCACCGCGCGCAAGCCGGAAGACTGCGAAGGTCTGAAACAGCTGGGCGCCGAAGCGCACCAGCTCGACGTCACCGACGTGGAAGGCTGCGCCGGCCTGGGCTGGAAGCTCGACGATGAAAAGCTGGAAGTGGCCATCCTCAATGCGGGCGTGTACGGCCCGCGCCACGATGGTTTTCCCGCGCAGGCCGATTTCGATGCCGTGATGCATACCAATGTGCTGGCGGCCATGCGCCTGCTGCCGATCCTGGCGCCGCTGGTGGCCAATGCCAAGGGCAAACTGGCGGTGCTGTCGTCGCACATGGGGTCACTGAGCGAGCGCAGCAGCGCCAGCGGCTCGCTGTACCGCGCCAGCAAGGCAGCCTTGAACTCCGTGCTGATCGACACCGCCTTGGTGCATGGCCCGCAAGGCGTGAGCTGCGTCGCGTTCCACCCGGGCTGGGTACGTACCGAAATGGGCGGCGCCGGCGCCGATATTTCTCCTGAAGAAAGCGCAGCCGGCATCCGCGCCACCCTGGCCAGCCTGCCCGCAAGCAAACAGGCGGTTTTCCGCAATTACGACGGCAGCCCCATCGGCTGGTAAAAAAATCCATGATACTCAATGAAGAGCAGCAAATGATCCAGGAGGCGCTGCGCAGCTTTGCGCGCGAGCGCCTGGCGCCGAACGCGGCGCACTGGGACAAGGAGCACCATTTCCCGACAGAAGAGCTGCAGGAACTGGCCGCCCTGGGTGCATTTGGCGTGGCGGTGCCGGAGGAACTCGGCGGCGCCGGCCTCGACTATGTGTCGCTGGCGCTGGTGCTGGAAGAAATCGCCGCCGGCGATGGCGGCACCTCGACCATCATCTCGGTCAACAATTGTCCCGTCTGCAGCATCGCCATGATGTATGCGAATGACGCGCAGAAGGAACAATGGCTGCGCCCGCTCGCGCAGGGCACCATGCTGGGCGCCTTCTGCCTGACCGAGCCGCATACGGGCAGCGACGCCTCCGCCCTGCGCACCACGGCCACGCGCGATGGCGATCAGTACGTCATCAACGGCACGAAGCAGTTCATTACCAGCGGCAAGCATGCGGACGTGGCCATCGTGCTGGCCGTGACCGACAAAGCGGCCGGCAAGCGCGGCATCAGCGCCTTCTGGGTGCCGACCGCGACGCCCGGCTATATCGTGGCGGGGCTGGAACAGAAGATGGGCCAGCACTCGTCGGACACGGCACAAATCCTGTTCGACAACTGCCGCGTTCCCGCCGCCAACCTGATCGGCGAAGAAGGGCAAGGCTACAAGATCGCCTTGTCCGGCCTCGAAGGCGGGCGCATCGGCATCGCCTCGCAAGCGGTCGGCATGGCGCGCGCCGCGTACGAAGCGGCGTTGACCTACGCGCGCGAACGGGAAAGCTTCGGCAAGCCCATCTTCGAACACCAGGCGGTACAGTTCCGCCTGGCCGACATGGCCACCCGGATCGAAGCGGCGCGGCAACTGATACGCCATGCGGCAGCGATGAAGGATGCGGGTTTGCCGTGCCTGAAGGAAGCGGCGATGGCGAAATTGTTTGCCTCCGAGATGGCGGAAAAAGTCTGTTCCGATGCGATCCAGGTGCATGGCGGCTATGGCTATGTGTCCGACTTTCCGGTCGAGCGCATCTACCGCGATGTGCGCGTATGCCAGATTTATGAAGGCACCAGCGATATCCAGAAAATACTCATCGCACGAGCCTTGTAACAACGCTGGGCCAGAAAAGTCTCAGCGCCTTTAGAAACCGTAGCGAGCAAGCCCGATATCGGATTGAGTAACGCAGCCGTACTTGGGTACGGCGAGTAACGCCGATTCGAGAGCGGGCTGCGCAGCAGGTTTATAAAGGCGCCATCCAGACGAAAAAAAAGCCTACTCAGGGTAGGCTTCGTTCCAATGTATTACCAATGCTTTAATCGTGTCATGGACGCCAGTGCTATCTGCAAAGTGCCTCCTGATTTTCGGACTCCCATGCTATCTGCATGGTGACTCCAAGTGTAAATCGACCAACGTATCCGGAATTACAAAATCCACTTTTCGTACTGGTCACGCCATCGACATTACACGTGTCGGTCGCCGTACTGAAGCTGGATAGTGAGAGTATCTGCAAGCAGATCTCAACCACTGAAAGAATTATAGCACAGCCTTTTGTGCGCCGCAACAACTGTTTTAAATCAAGTTCTTAGCTCCAGCGGCTTGTCTTCTTCGCCACCACGCGCGACGCGCTCATATTCGGAGATCACCTGCGCGCCCAAGAGCAGCAGGGTGGCGCCGATTTCCAGGCTGAACATGACAACGATAGCCGTGGTCATCGAGCCATACACGACGTTCACCTGCGACAAGGTGGAAAAATACCAGACCAGCACATGGCGCGCGATTTCCCACAGCAGGGCCGCCGTCACGCCGCCGATCAGCGCGTGGGTGAATGAAAGCCGGCCCACCGGCATCACCAGGTAGATCGAACTGAGCACGAGGATCTCGCCGGTCAGCCCCAGCAGATACAGCAGCACGCCCGACAAGCCTTCCAGGCCCCAGTCATGGCGCAAAAAATACACGCTTTCATCGCCCATCACCTGCAGGCTGCCCGCCACCAGCGTGATCAATAAAATGCCCACGCCCAGGCAGAGGATGTAGCAATACGGCAGGATGGCGGAAATCAAAAAATGGCGGCGCCGGATCGCCACGCGATGATTGAAGATCACGCTCATGGCGTTTTCCAGCACGGTAAACGCCAGCGAGCTGAAAAACAGCATGGTCAGCAGCAGCAGCCAGCCGATCACGCCGCGGTTATTCAGGAAGTGGGCGACCTCGGCCACGATGGCCTTGGACTGTCCCGGTACCAGCCATTCGAGGTAATGGCCGATGGTGCGCAGCAGTTCTTCCTCCGCGATGACGTGCGACAGCGCCACCACCACCAGCATCAGCAGCGGCACGATGGACAGCAAAGAGTAGTATGCGACGGCGCCGGCCAGCAGCAGGCCCTGGTTGGCGCGAAAGCCTTTCAGCACCTGCAGCACGAACGATAAAGGATGGCTGAGGATATACGCACTGGCGTGGCGGTTGATCATGATGCACCTGGTAAAGGACGCGGCATGACCTTGTGCCACGCCGCCCATGCACCATAGCATACGGACAAATTGCGCCTGCCGCCGTACGCAAGCTAACTGACGGCCGCTTCCAGCAGGGTAACCGTCTGGCGCTCGGCGTCCAGGGTGGCCAATATGCCCATCGGCAAGGTGAACTGGTCGCGGATATGACCGAAGGAATAGCCGGACACTGAAGGCACCGTCAACGGCTGCAGATGCTGGTCCAGCGTCTGGTCCAGGCTCAGGGCGATATCGCCCTCGTCCGCTTCGCAATGCATGAACACGCCCAGCAGCAGCGCCTTTGCGCTCGACAAGCCGCCGGCCAGGTCGAGCTGGCACAGCATGCGGTCGACGCGGTACGGCGCTTCGTTGATCTCTTCCAGGAACAGGATGCGGTCGCGGAAGTCGGCCGCATACGGCGTGCCGGCCAGCGCGCTGACCATGCACAGGTTGCCGCCTGTCAGCCGTCCCGTGGCCTGGCCGCCATGCACGGTGCGGATCGTGAAGTTGGCATGGGTTTGCGCGCGGCGATGGTTTTCCAGCGCCATCGGGATCGTGTACTGCTGCTGCGGCTGCATCAGCACATTTTTCAGGTGTGTCACGGTGTACTCGGAAAACGTCGAGGAAGCGACGGGACCATGGAACGTCACCAGCCCCGTCTGGCGGCCGATGGCCAGGTGCAGTGCGGTAATGTCGGAGTAGCCGATCAGGACTTTCGGATTGGTGCGGATCAGCTCGTAATCGATCAGCGCCAGCAGCGAGATGCAGCCCGAACCGCCGCGTATCGCCCATACGGCCTTGACCTCTGGCTCGCGAAACGCCGCGTGCAAGTCGCCCAGCCGCTGCTGCACCGTGCCCGCATAGTTGCCATGCACGGCGCGGATATGGGCGCCCAGGGTAACGCGCAGGCCCAGCGATGTGATATTGGCCACCGCCCTGGCGATGGCGTCGTCGTCCGTAAAGCCGGCCGGGGCGATAATGGCGACCAGGTCGCCCTGGCGCAGGCGCGCCGGTTTGATCAGGGGATGTGCTTGCATGCGGGGTCCTTTGTGCTGCGCGGCAGCGGCCAGGGCCGGTGCGCTGGCTGCGCCGACGGCGGCGGCCAGCATGCCGCCAAACTGGCGCCGGCTAAAACTGCTGTGACTGCTCATGCGGCCCTTTCTGGAAAAGAAACGGCGGCGCCAGGCGCCGCCGCTGCGAACATGCTCCGCCAGCGCGGATTACATGAACTTGTATTTCACCTGGAACGACAGCGCGCGGCCACGCGGGTCGGCCACGCGTGGGTCCCAGCCGGCGCCGACCACGTCGTCGACGTTATGCGCGGTAAACGGCGGGTCCTTGTCGAACAGGTTCTGGATGCCGACCGTCAGCGTCGTGTTCTTGAAGCCCGTGTAGGTGCCCGACAGGGTGTAGGTAGTATAGCTGCCCACCTTCGGGTTGAAGCCCGCCGGATACGGCAGCGCGCCGCCGTTCGGCACCTGGTCCTTGTAGCCGGTGCTGTACTTCTGCGTCAGCAAGGCGCTCCAGTCGCCGCGCGCCAGCGAGAACGAGGCGTTGTGCTTCCAGCGCAGGTACAGGTCGCGCGTGTAGAAATTGCCCACGTACTCCTTGTATTCCTGGCCGGCGATTTCGGCAAACTTGAAGCTTTGCGTCCAGGTGCCATCGAGCGCCGCATTCCATTTGAAACCGTTGGTGCTGCCTTCGCCACGCAGGCTGAGGTCGGCGCCGCGCGTGCGCGAACCGGCCGCATTGATCCAGCCCGCCTGGATGTAGTTGATGGTGTCATCCGGATTGCGGATGATGTACTGCGGCAGCAAGGCGGCATTGTTCAGCACGATGGTGGCCGAGCGGTTCAGGATGCGGTCTTTCGAATTGATGGCCCAATAGTCGAGCGAGGCCGAGTATCCCTTGACCGGTTCGATCACGAGGCCCAGGCTGCCCTGCTTCGAGGTTTCCGGTTTCAGCGCGGTATTGCCACCCGAAAAATAATTCAGGCGCGACGGTGCGCAGAAGGCCGGGTCGCCAGGGTGGCGGGCGCAGCCGAGCGTGTCGATCACGCCGCTCGACAGTTCCTGGAACAGCTGGCCCGAATACAGCTGGGTAAAGCTGGGCGCCAGGAAGCCCTTGTTGGCCGAACCACGCAGCAGCAGCCACGAGGTCGGCTGGTAGCGGAACGATACTTTCGGATTGGTCGATGCGCCCACCAGGCTGTAGTCATCGCGGCGCAGCGCCAGCTGCATTTCCAGGTCCTTGATGATCGGCACCAGCAATTCCGCATACACGGCCTTGACGTTGCGGCTGGCTTTTTCCAGCGCGGCATTGCCTGGCGACAGGTAGACAAGGGTCGCGTCGATATCCTGGCCAAACGCATAGCTTTCGCGGCGCAGGTCAAAGCCGACGGCGGCCGACATGGCGCCGGCCGGCAGCTGCAGCAGCTCGCCCGAGACCGAGCCATCGATCGCGGTCAGGGTCGTCTTGCCATGCTGGAAGTCGCCGCGGAACTTGGTCGACTCGATCAGATCCCTGGCCGCCTGGCTCTGGCTCTGGCCGGGGCCCACCCATGGGTTGATCACGCCGCTGGCCAGCGCCGGGAACAACTGCGCCGTATAGGCATAGCCATCGGTCAGCCTGGTGTTGGTCTTGCTTTGCGCATGCGACACGCCGGCCTTGTAGTCCCATTTGCCCACGGTACCTTCGAAGCCAACCAGCAGGCGCAGGTTGTCGGTGGTGTTTTCCTGGGTGCGGTTGCCAAAATCGTTGGCGCGCCATTTGTAGGCAATCGGCTTGGTATTGTCGAAGGTCGGGATATACGCCGACAGATCCTGGTAATACGCGCCGCCGACCGGATACAGGTTGCCAGCAGCTGCCGTGGTCTGGATCTGCATCGGCGTGAATTGCGCCGTGGCCTTGGTGCGCGAGCCGAGCAGCTCGACAAACATGGTGTGATCCTGCGCCAGCTTGAAGGTGCCACGGCTGAGCAGGTTGGCGCGCTCGACCGGGAAGGAAATCACATAGTCGCCGCCGTAGTCATAGGCGCAGGAATAGGTGGTGCGCAATGGCGACGTGACCTTCGACCACAGCGCCGTCTGGTATTGCGACATGCCGGCCACCGTATCGCACTTGCCCGTGAAGCTCAGCGGATTGGCCTGCAGGTATTGATTGGTGCTGCCGGGAACCGTAAACGAGGTGCCGAGCGCCGTGCCGGCGCCGGTCAGCTGGTTGGCGTATGGCGTGCCGGTGGTATCGGGCGACAGGCCGCGGCCAGGCTGGAAGCCATTGGCAAAGCTGCGCTGGGACGAGCTCAGCTTGTCGTCATTGTCGACCGTCAGGCTCATCATGATGTTGTAGCCGTCCTCTTCCACGCTGCCGTGGCCGGCCAGCAAGGAGGCGCGGCGGTTCATGCCGCCGCCCGCTTCCGTGGAATTGGTGGTGGCCGATGCCTCGATGCCGTTGTAATTGGTTTTCAGGATAAAGTTGATCACGCCGCCGATGGCGTCGGTACCATAGATGGCCGAAGCGCCATCCTTGAGGATTTCCACGCGAGAAATCGCGCCCATCGGGATCGAGTTCAGGTCGACCGCCTTGCCGCTGGCGCCGTGGGTAGCGATGCGGCGGCCATTGAGCAGCACCAGCGTGCTGTTCGGTCCCAGGCCACGCAGCGAGGCAAACGAGGCGCCGCCACTGACGCGGTCGGCATCGGCCCCGAACACGTTATTGCCCGAAGTCATGTTGTCCGCGCCGGTGCCGTTCGAGGAGATGGTCGCCAGCAATTGCTCGGCACTGGTAATACCCTGTTTTTCGATCTGGTCATAGGTGATCACTTGCACCGGCAGCGCGCCTTCCTTGGCGATGCGCTTGATGCTGCTGCCCGTCACTTCGACCCGTTGCATCGCCTGTGGCGCCGCTTCCTGTGCAACGGCCGTGCCAGCCACCCCTATCAATGCCATCAACTGCGCTAGCTTCTTCAATTTCACGGGCCTTCTCCTTGTTGGGCAATCGAAACTTGATTCTTCAAGTCAGGTTGTTAGTCATATCGCTGCATCTGTCTCGCAGTACATTTTCTTATGATGTTTGCGCATGACTTTATTTGTTTTCATTTTCAGAGTAGCGCGATGCTTCCGCCGCCAGCCAATGAAATATGCTTTCCTAACCATAACTTTTTGGAATGAATGCCCCATTTCACCGCTGGCCTACTTCGCTGCGGGGCGGCCCCGTGTCATATCGACGTCCAGGTAGCGCCAGGACGTGAATTCCACGGGATGGCGCCTGTAGTTTTTTAGCCACGGTTGCTGCAGGTCGGCCGAGATCGGATGGGTCAGCAGTACCCATGGCGTATAGGCATGGATCAGCTGCCACAGGTCGAAGTACAGGCTGCGCCGGCGTGGCGTATCGGACAGCAGGCGCGCCTCCTCATAGCGTTTATTGTAATCGGGCAAATTGAAGCGGGCGTAGTTGGCTCGACCACTGTTGGGGCCGTACAACAATTGCATAAAGTTATCACCATCGGGGAAATCGGCGACCCAGTTGGTCTCGAACATCTGCACCTTGCCCAGGCGCGAGGCCTTGATGATTTCCGTCTTCTTGTCGCTCTTGAATTCCACGCGCAGGCCGATGGCGTTCAAGTTGCGGCGCCACAATTCATCGCGCAGCCGCCCTACCGTGCTCGGCTCCGTATGCATGGTCAGGATCAAGGGTGTACCGTCCGGCTGGGTACGAAAACCATCCGCGCCTGTCTTGTAGCCGAAACGGTCCAGCAGTGCACGCGCCAGCACGGGATCGTATGACACCGGACTGCGGTAGGCCTTGTCATAGCCCAGCACATTCGGCGGCAGCGGCGACTGCGCCGGCAGCGCCAGGCCCTTTTTCAGCAGCGCGATATCTTCGCGGCTGTTGTAGCTGAGCGCGATCGCGCGGCGCAGGGCCAGCTTGGGCTTGCTGTAGCCGCCCAGCACCGGATCGTCCATGTTCATCCACATGTAATAGGTCTGCAGCACGGGGAAGCGTTCGAGCGTGATGCCTTTCGCAGCCAGTTCGGGCTTCAGGCCGCCATTGAGCAGCACCATGTCGGTCAGCGACTCGGGCACCTGCTCCAGGTAATCGAACTCGCCTTTCAGGAAGCCCAGCATGCGCGACTGGTATTCCTCGACGATGCGCACTTCGATGCGTTCGACCAGCGGCAGGTGCTGGCCTTCGAGTGACTTCGCGATTGCCTGCTCGGCCGGTGGCATCGCCCCAAGGGTGGCGGCGTCCGTATGAAACACGGTGGCACGGAAATCCGGATTGGCCTGCAGCACGATCTTGTCGCTGCGCTTCCACTCGGTGATCATGAACGGCCCCGTGCCGACCGGATGGTTGCCGATCTGGCCCGGCGCCTTGTACGCTTCGGCCACTTCGCGCGCTACCACGCCGGTGGCCGGCATCGCCAGGTAGAACAGGAAATTCGGATCGATGCCGTTCAGGCGGATGCGCAAGGTGTATTTGTCCAGTGCCTGCAGTCCCGCGATCGGCGTGTCGTAGCTGAAGTTGCTCTTCAGCGCCGCGTCGCCCAGCAGTTTGTCTTCCAGCAGGAATAGCCATGGCGACTTCAGCGCGGGGTCGTACAGGCGCGTCAGGCTGTACACGTAATCCTGCGCCGTCACTTCGCGCCGCTGGCCCTTGAAGGCCGGGTCGGGCGTAAAGAACACGCCGGGCTGGATCCGGAAAGTATAGGTCAGGCCGCCATCCTCGACTGTCGGCAAGCCGCGCGCCGTATTGCCCTGCAGCTTGAGCGGGCGCGCCAGGTAATCGTAGCGCAGCAGCGGGTCGAACACATTTTCCATCAGGTTCAGGCTGGCCAGGTCGGAGGCGACGGCCGGGTCCAGGCCCGTTTCGCTGGTGCTCAGGAACAGGTGCAGGGTCTTGCCGGCGCGCAGGTCTTGCCCATTGGTGGCGGCATGGCTGGCGGCGGTCAACAAAGTCAGCAAGGCCAGGCCGGCGGCGCAAGCGGTTTTACGCAAAAACATCATCAGTGATCCAGTACAGGTGAAAGCAGGCGACATCCAGCGTACGCGGGTGGGCGGCAGGATGCCAATGAAAACAGGCTGCCAGCTTATAACTTTTTGGCATGCGGAGGCTGCATTCTTTCATCAACGCGTGGCACGCTGCCTCTATACTTTGCTTGCAGGTATTTTCCTCGTCGCACATTCAAGAACTGATCATCTATGGCACTTAATTACATCTGGTCCGGCTTTTTCCTCGTAGGTTTCCTGGCCGCCGTGCTGCAGTGGCTGTTTTTGGGCGATACCGATATCTTCAAGCGCATTATCGATGGCACCTTCGAGACGGCACGCATGGGCGTGATGGACATCGCGCTGCCGCTGGCCGGCGTGATGACCTTGTGGCTCGGCATTATGAATATCGGCGAAAAAGCGGGGATCGTTGGCTGGCTGGCGAAAGTGATCGCGCCGTTCTTTTCGCGCATCTTCCCGGAAATCCCCAAGGACCACCCGGCCACCGGCCATATGGTAATGAATTTCTCGGCCAACCTGCTGGGCCTGGACAATGCGGCCACGCCGTTTGGCCTGAAGGCGATGGAAAGCCTGCAGACGCTGAACCCGAACAAGGAAGAGGCGACCAATGCGCAGATCATGTTCCTGGTGCTGCATACCTCGGGCCTGACCCTGATCCCGCTGGCCATCATGGCGCAGCGCTCGATTTTAGGTGCGGCCGATCCGTCCGACATCTTTATTCCATGCATGATCGCCACCTATGTGGCCACCGTGGTCGGCATCATCACGGTGTCGATCAGGCAGCGCATCAATCTGCTCAACAGCGTCGTGCTGAGCTGGCTGGGCGGCATGACGGCCGCCATCGTCGCCATGATCTGGTACTTCACGCAATACCTGACCAAGCAGGAAATCGAGCTGGTGTCGAAGGTGGTCAGCAATCTGGTGCTGATCAGCGTGATCGCCATTTTCATCATCGGCGCGCTGCGCAAGAAGGTGAACGTGTATGACGCATTTATCGAAGGGGCAAAAGGCGGCATCCAGACCTCGATCACCGTGATTCCCTACCTGGTCGGGATGCTGGTGGCCATCAGCGTGATCCGCAACGCGGGCGTGTTCAACTTTCTGATGAGTGGCCTGAACTGGTTCTTTGCCAACCTCGGTATCAATACCGATTTCGTGCCTGCCCTGCCGACCGCCATGATGAAGCCGCTCAGCGGTTCCGGCTCGAAAGCGATGATGATCGACGCCATGAATACCTATGGCGTCGACTCGTTTGTCGGCCGCCTGGCCTGCGTGTTCCAAGGGTCGGCCGACACCACCTTCTATATCGTCGCGCTGTACTTCGGCTCGGTGGGCATCCGCAAGACGCGTTATGCCATTACGGCCGGTCTGATCGCCGACCTGGCCGGCGTGGTCACCGCCGTGTTTGTCGCCTACGTCTTTTTCCATTGAGGAGACCCATGTTACGTCCCGTACTGATCGCCGCGCTGATCGCTGGCCTTGGCCTGCCGGCGGCGCACGCGCAATTGCCCGATTCCGTCAGCGTGCTGCTGCGCAGCGCGAATATTCCTGAAGACGCCATCGGCGCAGTGGTCCTGCGTGGCAATACGGTGCTGATGTCGCATGGCGCCGAACGCAGCATGCAGCCGGCCTCGACCATGAAAATCGTCACGACGGCCGTGGGCCTCGAGCAGCTGGGCCCGACCTTTCGCGGCCGCACGGAATTGCGCACCAGCGCCGACGTGATCAATGGCGTGCTGAAGGGAGACCTGATACTGCGCGGTGGCGCCGACACCGACTTCAATGCGGATGTGCTCGCGCATATGCTGCAGACCCTGCGCAACCAGGGTATCCACACCATCAAGGGCGATCTGATCCTGGACCGCCAGCTGTTCCAGCCGGCCCGGCCCGATATCGGCGCGCCGCCGTTCGACGAGTCGGCCGAGTTCCGCTACAACGTGATACCGGACGCTTTGCTGCTGAACACCAACATGCTCGATATTGAACTCAGTTCCACCACCCAGCAGCTGAAACTGCTGATGCTGCCGGAACTGGACAATGTCACCATCAGCAGCGACATGCAGCTGGTCAAAGGCAATTGCGCGCGCTGGGAAGATGGCTGGCGCCCACCCGAATATGTGCGTGGCCCGAATGGCAGGCTGCAGGTGATCCTGCACGGCACCTTTCCGCAGAACTGCAAAAAGGCCACCAGCATCAATGTGCTGGACCGCAATGATTATGCGGACAAGCTGTTCCGCACCACCTGGAAGCGCCTCGGGGGCAGCATCCTGGGCAGCGTGCGCGAAGCGCCGTTTACGGGTTTGCCGCCGACGGCCGAACCGGTCGGCACGCGCATGCTGGCCGACCATGTGGCGCGCGCCCTGCCGGAAGTGCTGCGTGATATCAACAAGAACTCCGACAATACCCTGGCTCGCACGCTGTTCCTCAGCATCGGCAGCCTGCAAAGCGATGGCTGGCTGGGCAGCCGCCCGGTCGCCATGACGGTACCCGAAGACACCGCCACGCGCTCACGGCAGGTGATACAAGAATGGATGCAGCGCCACGGGATCGATACCAACGGCATGTCCATCGACAATGGTTCCGGCCTGTCGCGCACCGGCCGCATCGCGCCGCTGCAGCTGGCCGGCGTGCTGCAGGCGATGCAGCAAAGCGTCTGGGCGCCCGAGTTCCAATCGAGCCTGCCGATCGTCGCGCTCGATGGCACCATGCGCAAGCGTCTGCTGGGCAGCCCGGCCGCCGCGCGGGCGCGCATCAAGACGGGAACGTTAAAGAACGTGGTAGCCATCGCCGGCTATGTGCCGGATGCCAATAACCAGCAATGCGTGGTGGTCGCCATGATCAACAGCGACCTGGTGGGTAATGGCAACGGCCGCGCGGCGGTCGATGCATTGATCGAGTGGGTGGCGCGTACGGGTATCTCGCCCTGATACGACACATGGTTGACGCCAACCAAGTAGTCGGACCGCGCGGCCACACATGACCCGTAGGTCGGATTAGGCCGCAGGCCGTAATCCGACACCACCCGCAGCTTCAAAC
>NZ_DAMAGB010000013.1:0-94249 GCF_031995485.1 Janthinobacterium sp. | reverse complement strand
TGCCGGCTTGGCTGCTGCTTTGGCCGCTGGCTTGGCTGCAGGTTTCGCCGCGGCTTTTGCTGCTGGCTTGGCTGCTGCTTTTGTTGCTGGCTTGGCTGCTGCTTTTGTTGCTGGCTTGGCGGCAGGTTTTGCTGCAGCTTTCGCTGCTGGCTTGGCGGCAGGTTTTGCTGCCGCTTTTGCTGCAGGTTTCGCCGCGGCTTTTGCTGCCGGCTTGGCTACTGCCTTTGCTGCCGGCTTGGCGGCAGGTTTCGCTGCGGCTTTTGCTGCTGGCTTGGCGGCTGCTTTTGCTGCAGGCTTGGCGGCTGCTTTGGCTGCCGGCTTGGCTGCTGGCTTGGCTGCTGCTTTGGCCGCAGGTTTTGCCACGGCCTTGGCCGCTGGCTTGGCGGCTGCTTTCGCTGCTGGCTTGGCATCAGGTTTTGCTGCCGCTTTGGCTACTGGCTTGGCTGCTGGTTTTGCTGCAGCTTTGGCTGCTGGTTTGGCGGCAACCGGTTTGGCTGCGGCTGCCGGCGTCTTCGCGGCAGGAGCAGCTTTGGCGGCTGGTTTCTTTACTTCTGATTTCTTAGCGGCTGTTGCCATTTGTCTCTCCTTCATCTGAGATGAGAAATTTAAGCTACAAGATTTAAACCCGTCCAACCCACCACAGGGATGGGCCAGGCGAATTATTCATCGGCACAAACGGTCGTTTGCGCTAATGAATTCGGCACCAGCTGAACTGCTGCAACTCCTCACGTTTGCAGCACTTCAGCCATCGTCGGTGCCACCCTGCTTTATCTCGCAGCTGGTGGCAAAGTCTGAATTCGGGTGTGTCGTTTTCGATGCCGTGCGTTTGTTCCGCTCCTCGCATCGCGTTCTCCACCACTGCGTATCGTCAAATAAAAAACCGCCATGCCTGAAAAAATTCGGGCACGGCGGCAGACGAAAACGGTGTGGTTTTGTGCATATCCGTGTAAATCTGTATCCCTGTTTTGCGAGCTTTTTTCGGCGTCGCGCTGGTCAAAAAACCCCGCATACTACCACTCGCATTTCCAATCTCCTAAAGTACACGAAAACCTTGTCGATGCGCAACCGGCACGATACGTTTTAAAGGGCTTTTTTGAAGGGATAGGCGCGCTAACGCACAAACCTGTGCCAAACGCCGGTTTTACCCGGACACGCGTGATCTTCGACGCATTTTTCCATCGTCTTCCGCGATACCGGCAATACGGTTTTTTCAGGCGTTAAGCAGGATTTTTACAGGCCCGCGAGGCACCGTTTCGTGCAGTCTGCGCTGGTGGTTTTTTTCGCGCCACCGCTTTCGTCAGCGCGCAAAAAACGAACGGCGCGGCCACCGGAAATGGGCTGGCCACTGACGGCAGAACGCGATCATATTACCCTTCATGCACGCCGTTACAGCGGCACCTGCAAGCCGGCCTTCAGGCAGCCCATTACCACCGAGGTGCGAAAGCGCCGGATATTGTCGTCGCCACCAAACAGCCTGGCACTGAGCACTTCATACTCCGCCATGTTGGTGGCGGTGAGTACCAGCAGATAGTCCGCTTCGCCGGTAATCGGATAGCACTGCTGCACCGCCGCTTCGGCCAGGAAGCGCTCGCGCATGGCCAGCGTGTGGCGCGGGTGCTCGTCATGCAAATACACTTCCACGATCAAGGTCAGGGGCCGGCCCAGCAGGTTGGCATCAAGCACAGCCACCTGCGCGCGGATCACGCCGCTGTCGCGCAAGCGCCGGATGCGGCGCTGCACGGCCGGCGCCGACAGATGCACGGCTTGCGCGATCTGCCGCTGCGAGGTCGTGCTGTCGCGTTGAAGGATATCGAGGATGGCGAGGTCAAAAGGATCGAGTGTCATGATAGTGGCGGCGAGCGAAAGTTGCGTGATCATGCGGCAAATGCAGTGCAAATAACAGGCCACACACCATAAAATTTCACCACCTCCACTGTCATCGAACCTGCCATGAATCTGTCGCGCCATGCCTCCTTCATCCCGCTACTGGCCATCCTGGGTGCCGTCACCTGCCTCGGCATCGGTACGTCGTGGGCCAAGCACACCCTGTTTCCCCTGGTCGGAGCGCAGGGCACCACCGCCGTGCGGGTCGGTTTTTCCGCGCTGTTGCTGCTGCTATTCTGGCGTCCGTGGCGCTGGTCATTGAGCCGCGCCGATGCGCGCGCCGTGGCGCTGTACGGCGCCGCGCTGGGGGCGACCAACCTGTCGTTCTACCTCGCCTTGCGCACCATCCCGTTCGGCATCGCGGTAGCGATCGAATTTGCCGGACCGCTGGCCGTCGCCCTGCTTTCTTCGCGCCGCCCGTTCGACTTCGTCTGGGTATTGCTGGCCGCTGCGGGTCTGGCGCTGCTGCTGCCGCTGGGTCACGACATGAGCGCGCTCGATCCCACCGGCGTGCTGTTCGCGCTGGCCGCTGCGGTCTTCTGGGCTACCTACATCCTCTTCGGCAAGCGCGCCAGCCATCTGCATGCGGGCCAGTCCGTATCGCTGGGCCTGCTTGCCGCCGCAATGGTGGTCGTGCCAGTCGGCGTGGCGCATGCGGGCAGCGCCCTGCTGTCGCCCGTGGTACTGGCGGCGGGCCTGGGCATCGCCCTGGTCTCGAGCGCGATTCCGATCTCGCTCGAGATGGTAGCCCTCAAACGCCTGCCGCCACAGGCGTTCGGCATCATGGTCAGTATGGAGCCGGCGGTGGCGGCGCTGCTGGCGCTGGTGCTGCTCGATGAATACCTGGACGCCATGCAATGGCTGGCCATCGCGCTGATCGTGGCGGCTTCGGTCGGCAGCTCGGTGACGGCGCAACGTGGCAAGCGCATGCCGGCGGCGCCGCTGCCGGGGTAAACCAGGCAGCTGTCAGGTGCGGGGTGGCTGCACCAGGATGGCGCTGGCAATGATGCCGAACAGCCGGTCCACGCGCGCGGCGAACGGCGGCTGGTCGTTGAGCCACGCCAGCGCGCTGACCAGCGCCAGCAGATCGGTGCCATCGATATCCGTCCGCGCTTCGCCATCCGCCTGCGCGCGTGCCAGCAAATGCGCGCCCGAGGCGCGCATCGATACGCACGACGCATGCAGCGCCGAATCCGGTTCGGCAATGGCAGCCGTCATCGCCGCAATCACGCCGCGATGACTGTGCGTCAGCGCGACCATCTCGCGCAGCCACGACACCAGCGCATCGCCGCTTGATGCCAACGCTTCGAACGCTCCCGCCTTGGCCGTCAACGCATCAAAACTCTCGCGCAGCAAGGCTTCGAGCAGCGCCTCGCGCGTGGGAAAGTGGCGGTATAAGGTGCCGATGCCAACCCCCGCCCGGCGCGCCACTTCACGCATCGAAGCCTCGGCGCCCTGCTCCGCGACCACCTCGCGCCCCGTTTCCAGCAAATGATCGTAGTTTTTCTGTGCGTCAGCTCGCATGCATGGCCTTGACAATCGGAGCATTGCTCCGTATATTTTAAATCAAACGGAGCATCGCTCCTTTTATTTGGAGCATTGCTCCGTTCGTGATTATCCATCCTGTGGAAAGGGAACGCAATGACCAGCAAGCACATGAAAGCGATACGCCAGCACCAGTTCGGCGGACCCGAAGTACTGCGTTACGAAGAGGCGCCGGTGCCTGAACTGAAAGCCGGCGAAGTGCTGGTGCGCGTGCACGCGGCCGGCATCAATCCGCCCGACTGGTATCTGCGCGACGGCTACAAGATGCTGCCGCCCGAATGGCAGCCGCAGGTAGCGTTTCCTGTCATCCTGGGCACGGACATATCGGGCGTGGTCGAGGCGCTGGCAGACGATGTGACCCATTTTGCGGTGGGCGACGAAGTGTATGCGATGGTGCGCTTTCCCGACGGGCTGGCCGGTGACAGCCGGGCCTATGCCGAATATGTGAGCGTGCCGGCGACTGACCTGGCGCGCAAGCCGGCCGGCATCGGCCATGTGCATGCGGCGGGGGCGCCGATGTCGCTGCTGACCGCCTGGCAGTTCCTGATCGCGCTGGGGCACGATGCACCGAATCCGCTGCAGCCGCAGCAACATGTGCCGGTGCCGCTCAAGGACAAGACCGTGCTGGTGAACGGCGCCGCAGGCGGCGTCGGCCACTTGCTGGTACAGATCGCCAAATGGCAGGGCGCGCGCGTGATCGCGGTCGCCTCCGGCCGGCATGAGGCGCTGCTGCGCGAGCTGGGCGTGGACCGGTTCATCGACTACACGCAAGAGGTTCCCGAGGAACTGGTGCGCGACGCCGATCTGGTGATCGATGCGGTCGGCGGCCCCGCCTCCGGCCGCTTCCTGCGCACGCTCAAACGCGGCGGCGCCCTGTTCCCGATCTTCCCGCTGGGGTTCGACGGGTTTGACGAAGCGGCGCAGCGCGGTGTCACGGTGTCCTCGACCCAGGTACGTTCCAGCGGCGCGCAGCTGGCGCAACTGGCGGGGCTGCTTGATGATGGCACCATCCGCGTGGTGATCGACAGCACCTACCCGCTGGCCGAGGCGCGCCAGGCGCACGAACGGGCGGCGCGCGGCAATCTCCAGGGCAAGCTGGTGCTGACGGTGGCTTGATCCGACCCAGCCAGGCCTGCGTGTGGTACCGCACCGATCAAGGACCGCCATGCGCCTACGATGGGTATGTTGCCGAATCGCCCGGATGCGTCCGGGCGACATGCTTCTCCCCGCGGCGCTCATGCGTCCTCACGCATTCCCCACGAAAGTATCCCATGTCATTCAATAACGCCGTCGTCTGGCTCGACCATGTCAAAGCCCATGTCATCCATTTCGACAAGGACGCGTCCGAATCCGAGTCGCTGAAAACGCACTCGACGCATCCGCACCCACACGTCAAGCATGGCGACAGCCATGCCAATGAAGACGACAACACGCGCTTCTACAACGATATCGCCGAGGCGCTGAAAGACAGCCAGCAAATCCTGGTGGTCGGCCCGGCCGGCGAGAAGAACGCATTTGCCAAGCACCTGACCGCCAACGTGCCGGCTGTCGCCGACAAGATCAAGGCCGTGGAAACAGTCGACCATCCGTCCGACGCGCAGCTGCTGGCCTTTGCGCGCCAGCACTTCGTCAGCGCCGGCGGCTTGCAGTAACAGTTCGCTGTACCCATAAAAAAACCCCGCCAGCTCGATTCCAGCTGGCGGGGTTTTTTCATGCAGCGGCTGCTTATTCCCAGTTCAGCGCGCCACCGGTCTGGTATTCCGTCACGCGCGTTTCGAAGAAATTGCGTTCCTTCTTCATGTCGATCATTTCGCTCATCCACGGGAACGGATTTTCTTCCTGCGCGAACAGCGGCTCGATGCCGATCTGCTGGGCACGGCGGTTGGCGATAAAGCGCAGGTAGCCCTTGAACATCGGCGCGTTCAGGCCCAGCACGCCGCGTGGCATGGTGTCTTCGGCGTAGGCGTATTCCAGATCGACCGCGCGCAGGAACAGCGCCTTGATCTCTTCGCGGAATTCGGCCGTCCACAGCTGCGGGTTTTCCATCTTGATCGTGTTGATCAGGTCGATACCGAAGTTGCAGTGCATCGATTCGTCGCGCAGGATGTACTGGTACTGCTCGGCAGCGCCCATCATCTTGTTCTGGCGCCCCAGCGCCAGGATCTGCGTGAAGCCGACGTAGAAGAACAGGCCTTCCATCAGGCAGGCGAACACGATCAGGGACTTGAGCAGCTTCTGGTCGTTTTCCGTGGTACCGGTGGTAAACGTCGGGTCGGTCAGCATGTCGATGAACGGGATCAGGAATTCATCCTTGTCGCGGATCGACTTGACTTCGTTGTAGGCGTTGAAGATCTCGGCTTCGTCCAGGCCCAGCGATTCGACGATGTACTGGTAGGCGTGCGTGTGGATCGCTTCCTCGAACGCTTGGCGCAGCAGGTACTGGCGGCATTCCGGCGCGGTGATATGGCGGTAGGTGCCCAGTACGATGTTGTTGGCGGCCAGCGAGTCGGCGGTCACGAAGAAACCCAGGTTGCGCTTGACCAGGCGGCGTTCGTCTTCCGTCAGGCCGTTCGGGTTTTTCCACAGCTCGATATCGCGCTGCATGTTCACTTCCTGCGGCATCCAGTGGTTGGCGCAGCCGGCCAGGTATTTGTCCCACGCCCATTTGTACTTGAACGGCACCAGCTGGTTGACGTCGGTCTTGCCGTTGATGATGCGCTTGTCATCGGCGTTGACGCGGCGCGCCACCTGCTCGGCGTTCGCTTCGGACGGCTCGGCGCCGGCCGGCAGATTCAATCCGGTATTGCCCAGTGGCGCCTGCTGCGCCGGACGCGGCACGGCTGCCGGCGTGGTTTCATCATCCCAGGATAAGGACATAATTATTTCTCTCTAAATACAGATATTTACGACATTGAATCAGCCCGCGCATGGCGGGCCGACCACTCATTATTATTGGCAGGCTTCGCACTCTTCAAAGCCGTCATCGCCCGGACGCAGGTAGCACGCTTCGCCATCGGCGTCGTCCGCTGCTGTGGCCACCACTGGCGCCACGGCCACGGCGGCTGCTGCGATGGCCGCTGCCTGGGCGCTGTTTTGTGCGCTTTGGGCGCTGGCCGACATGCCGCCATCGACTGCCACGGCGTTCAGGGCGCCCGTCTTGGAGGTCGATTTCTCCATGTGGGTGGCGGCAATGGTACGCAGGTAGTAGGTGGTTTTCAGGCCGCGCAGCCATGCCAGCTTGTAGGTTTCGTCCAGCTTCTTGCCCGATGCGCCAGCCATGTAGATGTTCAGCGACTGGGCCTGGTCGATCCACTTCTGGCGGCGCGAGGCAGCTTCCACCAGCCAGCTTGGCGACACTTCAAAGGCGGTAGCGTAGATGTCGCGCAGGTCTTGCGGGATGCGGTCGATCTTCACCAGCGAGCCGTCGAAGTATTTCAGGTCCGAGATCATGACTTCATCCCACAGGTCGCGCGCCTTCAGGTCGCGCACCAGGTAGCCGTTGATCTCGGTGAATTCGCCCGACAGGTTCGATTTCACGTACAGGTTCTGGAACGTCGGCTCGATACAGGCCGACACGCCGATGATGTTCGAGATGGTGGCGGTCGGAGCAATCGCCACGCAGTTCGAGTTGCGCATGCCGAACCTGGCGATGCGTTCGCGCACCGGAGTCCAGTCCATCGCCGACGAGGTATCGACTTCCAGGTAGCCGCCGCGCTCCTCAAGCAGCAGTTTCACCGAATCCTGTGGCAGGATGCCGCGGTCCCACAAGGAACCAGCGTACGACTCGTAGCGGCCGCGCTCTTCGGCCAGCTCGGTCGAAGCCAGGTAGGCGTAGTAGCACACCGCTTCCATCGAGGTGTCGGCAAACGACACGGCAGCGTCCGAGGCGAACGGGATGCGCATCATGTGCAGGCAATCCTGGAAGCCCATGATGCCCATGCCGACCGGACGGTGGCGCATGTTCGAATTGCGCGCCTTGTCGACGGCGTAGTAGTTGATGTCGATCACGTTGTCGAGCATGCGCATGGCGGTGCGCACGGTCTTCGCCAGCTTGACGTGGTCGAGCTTGCCTTCTTTCATGTGCGCCGGCATGTTCACGGAACCGAGGTTGCAGACGGCGATTTCATCGGCGCTGGTGTTCAGGGTGATTTCCGTGCACAGGTTCGAGCTGTGGACCACGCCGACGTGCGACTGCGGGCTGCGGATGTTGCACGGGTCCTTGAAGGTGATCCATGGATGGCCGGTTTCAAACAGCATCGACAGCATCTTGCGCCACAGGTCCAGCGCTTGCACTTTCTTGAACGAACGGATTTCGCCGGCGGCCGCTTTCGCTTCGTAGCCCAGGTAGGCGGTCTCGAAGGCCTTGCCGACCTTGTCGTGCAGGTCCGGCGTTTCCGATGGCGAGAACAGGGTCCACTCGCCTTTTTCCATCACGCGCTTCATGAACATGTCGGGAATCCAGTTCGCCGTGTTCATGTCGTGGGTGCGGCGGCGGTCGTCGCCCGTGTTCTTGCGCAGGTCGAGGAATTCCTCGATGTCCATGTGCCAGGTTTCCAGGTAGGCGCAGACGGCGCCCTTGCGCTTGCCGCCCTGGTTCACGGCCACGGCCGTGTCGTTCACCACTTTCAGGAACGGCACCACGCCTTGCGACTTGCCGTTGGTGCCCTTGATGTGGGCGCCCAGGGCGCGCACTGGCGTCCAGTCATTGCCCAGGCCGCCTGCATACTTGGCCAGCAGCGCGTTGTCCTTGATGGCGTCGTAGATGCCTTCCAGGTCATCCGAGACGGTGCTCAGGTAGCACGACGACAGCTGCGAGCGCAGGGTGCCCGAGTTGAACAGGGTCGGCGTCGAGCTCATGAAGTCGAACGAGGACAGCAGGCTGTAGAATTCGATGGCGCGCGCTTCGCGGTCCGACTCGTTCAGGGCCAGGCCCATCGCCACACGCATGTAGAACGCCTGCGGCATTTCGATGCGCACGTCCTGGATGTGCAGGAAGTAGCGGTCGTACAGGGTTTGCAGGCCGATATAGCCGAATTGCAGGTCGCGGTCGGCGACAATGGCTTTTGCCAGGCGCTCCAGGTCGAACGTGGCCAGTACCGGGTTCAGCAGCTCGGCGGAGATACCTTTGGCGATATACGCCGGGAAATACGTCAGGTATTCGGCAGCGGCAGCCGCTTGCGGCACTTCCTTGCCGAACACTTCCTTGCGCACCGTGTGCAGCAGGATGCGGGCCGTCACTTGCGAGTAGGCAGGGTCTTTTTCCATCAGCGCGCGCGCTGCCAGGATGGCCGACTTGTGCAGTTCTTCGACCGGCACGCCGTCGTACAGGTTTTTCACGGTTTCAGCGAGGATGGCGTCGGCATCGACGTGCTTTTCCAGGCCGGCGCAGGCGGCGTTGATCAGGTCGCGCACCTGCTGCATGTCGAGCGGGCGGCGCACGCCGTTGTCCAGCACGTTCAGTTGCGGTGCCGCCACTTGCGCGGCGGCGCCCAGCGCTTCCTTCTGCAGGCGGCGCTCTTCCATGTGCTTGGCGCGGTACAGCACGTAAGCACGCGCCACGTCGTGTTCGCCCGAACGCATCAGCGACAGTTCCACCTGGTCCTGCACGTCTTCGATATGGAAGGTGCCGCCGCCCGGCTGGCGGCGCACCAGCGCCGCGACCACGCCGGCCGTCAGCTGTTCCACCAGCTCGCGCACGCGGGCCGAAGCGGCGCCCTGGCCGCCGTTAACGGCCAAAAACGCCTTGGTCATGGCGATCGCGATCTTCGAAGGCTCAAATGCTACCACCGCACCGTTGCGGCGGATGATGCGATAGTCGCCCATGGCCGTGCCGATGCTTGCCACACTGTGCGCCGCGCCTGGCGCTGGCGGTACTGGCGTTGGATGGATGGAAATATCTTGAGGTGATTGCATTGAAGCTCCCGTTGTCAGCTAAAGTCAGCCTGCAGTTTTGCTGCCGCGTTGGTGATTGAATAGAACGCCCGGTGGTCCGGGCTTCTTCCGGTATTTATTATTAAAAACCTACATTTTTAATGCATCAGATGATACGAATGAAAACAGCCTGCCCTCACGGCCACGGATGGCGCGAAACATGTCTCGAAGGGTGATAAACCGCCAGTGTCAGCTTGCCAGTTGAGCACGCAGAAGGTGTTGGCGCTGGCTTGACACTAATTCTGAAAACATCTGTGATGGCACTACATTTAGTAACTACATCTAATTTATGCACTAATTGTAGTACCCATCGATGGCAGGCGCAATACTTTTCCCGCCTGTGTCCTGCTTAATTTTTCCGATTTTCCGCACGAATTCGATTGACTTTTCAGGGCATGGATAACAGGCCCGGCGCCCGCATAGTAAGCACTAACGCAGGCCGCTGCGGACCGCTGCACGCCATCATCCTGATCTTAATCCAGGTCAATACCCGCCTGATTTTGCCTTGCTCTGAAAGCAATATTTACGTCAAAGCACTACTGGAACAGCGCTCCAGCCAGACTGGCGAAACCGGGACCGGCATTATAATCTACCGCGCCGCTTCGGTCCCGGCGCCGCCTTTTTCCGCTCAGCCCGCCGGTTCGCACAACTGCAGTTTTTGCATGCGATAGCGCAGCTGGCGCACGCTCAGGCCCAGCTGCTGCGCCGCCCGCGCACGGTGATAGCGCGCCTGCACCAGCGCCTGCAGGATCATGGCGCGCTCGGCCTGCAGCAGATACTGCGCCAGCGAGCCCTCGGATATGGCGCCGTGTTCCATGCCCGGCAGCGGCAGCTGGCGCCCGGGCGCCACGCCTTTCAGCAACAATGGCGCAGCCGGCAGCCCCAGCCCTTCAACCGTGATCACGCCGCCATCGGCAAACGCCAGCGCCCGTTCCAGCAGGTTTTCCAGTTCGCGCACATTGCCAGGAAACGCATGGCGCGCCAGCGTCGCCAGCACGGCCGGCGCCAGCCCGATCCCGCGCCGCGGCGCCAGCCGCGCCAAGATGGCGTCACACAGCAGCGGCAGGTCGCCCAGCCGTTCGCGCAGCGGCGGCACGGCCAGCTCGATCACGTTCAGGCGGTAATACAGATCCTCGCGAAACGTGCCAGCCGCCACGCCGCGCGCCAGGCCCTGCTGGCTGGCGCACAAAATGCGCACGTCGACCGGCTCATCGGTGCTTCCGCCCAGTTTGCGCACGCGGCGCTCCTGCAGCGCGCGCAGCAGCTTGACCTGCATCGCCAACGGCAGGTCGTCGACTTCGTCGAGCAGCAGGCTGCCGCCATCGGCCGCCTGGAACAGACCCTGCCGCTCGTGCAGCGCGCCCGTATACGCGCCGGGCCGGCAGCCGAACAGCTCCGCTTCCATCAACGATTCAGGGATCGCGCCGCAATTGACGGCGATAAACGGACCGTGGGCACGCGTGCCCTGGGCGTGGATCGCACGCGCCACCAGTTCCTTGCCACTGCCCGATTCCCCGTGAATGGCCACCGGCGCGCAGGACGCGGCGATGCGGCTGATCTGCGCGCGCAGCGTCTGCATGGCGGCCGAATTGCCGCTCAGCGGTGGAGACGCAACGGTTAGCATGGGCGCGACATTGCCGCCGGCGGCGTGGCTGCGCGAGCTGGACATGGCTGGCCTTTCTTTCTGCAAAGATAGTGATCGGCAGCGAGAGACGATCACTGCCAGGACCATGCTACCCCTGGCAGGCAGCGGAGGACGGTACGATACGGATGAGCAATGCAGGAAGGAGCGGCAGTCTGCCGTTACACGGTGGCGTGCGCGTGGCTGCAGTAATCGTGGCCTTTGGCCTGCACGTTTTCAGACGCGGGGTAATACACGCCGCAGTGGGCGCAACACAGCATCAGCTCGGCATCGGGCAATTCGGCCACGCGGCCGGGCGGCGTAAACGGATTGGGCGCCTGCTGCTGGCGCTGTTGCTGGGCGCGCTGCTGCAAGCCGCGAATCTTGCTGCGGATGGCAAACACCACCAGGAACACCAGCGCCAGCCAGAACAAAATACGGGTCATAAATATCCTCGGTGCAAAACCACTTCCAGTACAAAACGGCTGCCGACATAGGCCAGCAGCAAGGTGGCAAAGCCGGCCAGGGTAAACGTCAGCGCCGTCTTGCCGCGCCAGCCGCGGAAGCGCCGGCCGGCCAGCAGCACGGCAAACAGCAGCCACGACAGCATGGTAAATACCGACTTGTGGTCCCAGGTCAGGACCTTGCCAAATAATTTTTCGGAAAACACGATGCCAGACAGGACCGTCAGGCTGAGCAGAACGAAGCCCAGGCCGATCATGCGGAAAAGCAGCTTTTCCATCGTCAGCAGCGCCGGCAGCTGGTCCAGCGCGCCCGACAAGAAACCGCGCCGCTCGCTGCGCGTATGCAGGCGCGACTCCTGCAGCGCCATCAGCACGGCGTGAAAGGCGGCGATGGTCAGCGTGCTGTAGGCCAGCACCGCCACCGTGATATGCCAGCCGAACACGGCCGACTTGCCTTCCAGTACCACCTGGTTGCCGGGAAACGCCCACGCCAGGCCGATCGCCAGCACCGCGCACGGCATCACCATGCGTCGCAGGCCGTCGAGGCTGAAGTTGCGGTTTTCTATCCAATACGCCCCCACCGACACCCACAGCGCGGCCGACAGCATGGCGGAAAAACCGAAGCGCAGGGTGCCCGGCGCCATCAGGTCGAACCACAGCGTGGCAGCATGGGACAGCCACGCCAGGCCGGTCAGCCCGGCGATCAGCCTGCCCTGCGACGAGGGAAGAAACGCGCACACCGCATACGCCACGGCGGCAATCAGGAAAAAATAAGTCTGCATGTTGTAAGTTTACACCATAGCTGGCCAGCGCGAACCGCGCAGCGGCACGGACGGCCGGGCCAGCGGGCCACCCGCAATGCGAAAGAGCCTGCCATGATATCGTGCCTGAGGCGCGACCGGGTGGCCGGGCCTCAAGATTTTCCCTATGTTTACAGGCATGCATCGTCACTGGCATCCCACTGGTTTGCTTAAAGCGGCAATTATCGTTAGGCTGGCGGCATCACCGCTTCCTGATTGCCTTGCCATGCCCTCCTCCAGCCTCGACGATAAATTGTGTTTCCAGCTGTATGCCACCTCGCTGAAAATGACCCAGCTCTACAAGCCGATGCTGACCGCACTCAAACTGACGTATCCGCAATACCTGGTGATGCTGGTGCTGTGGGACCAGGAAGGCCTGGGCATCAAGGACCTGGCCGAGCGCCTGCAGCAGGACTCGGGCTCGATCACGCCGCTGGTCAAGCGGCTCGAAGCGGAAGGCTATCTGCTGCGCGCACGCGATCCGCGCGACGAACGCCACCGCGTGCTGACCCTGACGCCGGCCGGGCGCAAGCTGCGCGAGGCCAGCACAGCCATCGACCAGGCCATCGCCGACAACTGCAGCGTGATCGCGCCGGAATTCGAGGTCATGATGGCAGGCTTGCGCAAATTGAACGGCAAGCTGGGCGCCTGATGGCGCCAGTGCGCGAAAGATTTCATAAAAATATATTGCACACTAATGATTAGTGCGCTATTCTTAATTCACTGACTACCTGCTGGCACTGCTGCCAGAGGGCGGTGCCGAATGTACCGGTCATTTTTTTCATAAATACTTAGCGCGCTAAACAATAGCTAGCTATCAAACTCAAGGAATCCTGCCATGTCGTCCACCCCATTCAAAGCCACCCTGCTCGCCGCCGCCCTCGCTTCCACCACTGCTCTGGCGCCGGTGCATGCCGCTACCGCTGTTGAAAAAAATGCCGATACCACCGTGGTGCTGGTGCACGGCGCGTTTGCCGACGGTTCCAGCTGGGACAAGGTGATCCCGCTGCTGCAGGCAAAAGGCTTGAAAGTGGTGGCCGTGCAAAATCCGCTGACCTCGCTGGCCGACGATGTGGCCGCCGCCCAGCGCGTGATCGATGCACAGACGGGCCGCGTCATCCTGGTGGGCCACTCGTGGGGCGGCACCGTGATTACCGAAGCGGGCACCAGCGACAAGGTCAAGGCGCTGGTCTACGTGGCGGCCTTTGCGCCGTCCGAAGGCGAAGCATCGGGCGACCTGGGCAAGGACTACCCGACGCCGCCAGGCATCGCCACGCTGGTGCCTGACGCCGCCGGTTTCCTGTACCTGCCGGCAGAGTCGGTGCGCGTCAATTTCGCGCAGGACCTGCCGGCCGCAACGACGCGCCTGATGGCCGCCACCCAGGGCCCGATCCACGGCAAGGCGTTTGCCGACAAGACCACCGTGGCCGCCTGGAAAAACAAACCGAGCTATTACATCGTGGCCGGCAAGGACCGCATGATCGCGCCGGAACTGGAACAGGCGTTTGCCAAAAAGATCAACGCCACCACCACCGTGCTGCAGACCAGCCATGTGCCGATGCTGTCGCAGCCGAAACAGGTGGCGGAAGTGATCCTCGCGGCCGCCGCCAAGCGCTGATCCGGACATGAAAAAAGCCCTCCGCGCCGATCTGGCTGCGGAGGGCTTTCTTTGCTGCGGCTTACTTGACGTTCAGGCTTTTCTTGGCCTGGTCGAGCAGATCCGTCTTGACCCAGTCTTTCGCTACCGGCGGCTTGCTCATGCGGCCCACGCCGGTTTTTACCATCACATCGGTGGTGGTCTGGATATGTTCGGGCGTGATGTCGTACGAATACGGGGAATTGCTGATCGCGTCGTCGAAGTCATCCTTGGTGATCTGGCCGCGGAACACCACGTCGCGCACGTATTTTTCCGCCGTCGGCTTGCTGTCGATAAAGGTCCTGGTCGCTTCGACAAAGCAGCGCATGAATTTCTCGGCCACCGGACGGCGTTCCTTGTAGAATTTTTCCGTCATTACCATGGTGCGCACCGGCTCGCCGATCGGCGTGTCGTACGGCTTGATCACTTCGGTACCAAAACCCTTGTTGATCGCCTGCGACGACTGCGGCTCGGACTGCATCATGGCGTCGATATTCTTGCCCATCAGCGCCTGGTTCAGGTCGGCATACGCCAGAAACACCAATTGCACGTCCTTGCCCTTGGTTTCGGAATACGTCAGCCCCGCCTGCGACAGCTCGGCCAGCAGCAGCACTTCCTGGATGCCGCCGCGCGTCACGCCCACGCGCTTGCCTTTCAGGTCCTTGACGCTGGCGATCTTCTGCCCTGCGCCCCCCACCAGCCGCGCGCCGCCCTTGGCAAAGCCGGCCACCACATAAATCGGCGCACCGCCGGCGCGCCCGGAAATGGCCGCCTCGGACGCCGTCGCGCCCACGTCCAGTTCGCCGGCGATAATCGCCTGCATCACGTCCAGGCCCTTGGCAAACACATGCTCTTCGACCTTGATGCCGCACTTGGGCGCGATTTCCTTGATATACGACACGGCGCCGTAGTGGGCAAATTTCAGGTTGCCCAACCGAACGACGTCCTGGGCTTGCGCCGCGCCCATGCTGAACGTCAGCATGACGGCGGCGGCAATGGTGGTTTTCAAGATACTGTACTGGCGCATCTGCTTCTCCTGTTATCACGGTGGTGGGGATCGCCTGCCCTGCAGGCAAGGAAACACTGCTTTTTTATTATGCAGAGATAGTACCGTGTGTTGGAGCAGGAGCAACAAATTTTTTATTGCCCCGCCAGCGCCACCACCGGATCCAGGCCCGATGCCTTGCGCGCCGGCATAAAGCCGAATACCAGCCCCGTCACCACGGCGCAGGCAAACGCGCCGCCGATGGCGCTGAGCGAAAAGATCACCGGCACCTCCCATACCAGCAGCAGCGCCGCGAACGCGATGCCGACCACGATGCCGGCCACGCCGCCCACCACCGACACCAGCACCGCTTCGGTCAGGAACTGGCGCAGGATGTCGCGCCGGCGCGCGCCGGTGGCCATGCGGATGCCGATTTCGCGCGTGCGTTCGCGCACCGTCATCAGCATCACGTTCATCACGCCGATGCCGCCCACTACCAGCGAGACGGCGGCGATCAGGCTGAGCATCATGGTCATGTTGTCCTGCGTTTTCGCTTCCGCCGCGATCGAGGCGGCGGCGTTGCTGATGCCGTAGTCGCGGATGCGGTGGCGCTCGAACAGCACGGCGTCGACCGCCGCTTCGACTTCGGTCACGCGTTTTACATCCGCCGCCGCCAGCACGGTGTAGGTCGGTTCGCGCTGGCCGAACACGCGGATGCCGGCGGTGGAAAACGGCAGCAGCAGCACGTCGTCTTCATCCTTCTCGCCCGTCAGCGCGCCCTTGGAGCTCATTACGCCGATCACCTGGAACGGCACGTTGCCGATCAGGATGCTCTGCCCGACCGGATTGGGCACGTCCGGCAGCAGTTTTTCAGCCAGGCGCGCGCCGAGAACCGCCACGGTGGCCATCTCGCGCTCGTCCTGCTCCGTAAAAAAGCCGCCTTTGGCCACCGGCCAGGTCTGGATCTGCGGCAGCGCCGGCCCGGTGCCGCGCACATAGGTCTGCACGTCCAGGTTGCCGTGGCGGATCACCTTGTTGCCGGTGACATTCGGCAGCACATGCGAAATGCCCGGCACGTCCCTCAACGCTTCCAGGTCGGCCAGCGTGATGCTGCGCCCCGGGATGCGCGAACTTTCACCGCGCGAGGACATGTACAGCAGGTTCGAGCCGAACGCGCCCAGCTGCGCCATCACCTGCTGGCGCGTGCCCAGGCCGATGGCCAGCATCACGATCACCGAGGCGACGCCGATCACGATGCCCAGCAAGGTGAGGCCCGTGCGAAAGCGGTTGATCCATAGTACGCGCCAGGCGGCGCGCGCGGCGTCCAGCAGCTCGGTGCCCAGCGACGCCCCGGTGTCGTTGGATGCGCGCGACATGTCGAGCGGCGCCAGCGTGGCCGCCGTGTCGGGAATGGCCAGCGCACCCGAGTCTTCGATGATTTCGCCGTCGCGGATCTCGATCACGCGCCGCGCCTGGGCCGCCACCTTGCGGTCGTGGGTAATCAGGATGATGGTGTGGCCGGCGTCGGCCAGCTCGCCCAGCAGCGCCATGACTTCGGCGCCGCTGCTGCTGTCCAGGGCGCCGGTCGGCTCGTCGGCGAGGATAATGCGCCCGCCGTTCATCAGCGCACGCGCGATCGACACGCGCTGCTGCTGCCCGCCCGACAACTGGTTCGGCCGATGGTCGAAGCGCTCTCCCAGCCCCAGGCGCTGCAGCAGCGCCGCGGAACGCGCATGGCGCTCGGCCGCCGGCATGCCCGCATACAAGGCCGGCACTTCGACGTTTTCGCGCGCCGATTCGGTGGCGATCAGGTGATAGCCCTGGAACACGAAGCCGAACGCCTCGCGCCGCAGCCAGGCCAGTTCGTCGGCATTGAGGCTGGCCACGTCCTGGCCGGCAAAGCGATACGTGCCGTCGCTGGGCCGGTCCAGACAGCCCAGCAGGTGCATCAGGGTCGACTTGCCGGAACCGGACGCGCCGACGATGGCGACAAATTCGCCGGCGCCGATAGCCAGCGTCACGCCGCGCAGCACCTCGACGGCCGGCGCGCCGTCATGGCCGCCGTAGCGCTTGCGGATGCCGTGCAGCTCAATTAAAGATTCACTCATAACTGGAACCTGCCCGGGCCATTGCCGGCCGGCTGCTCGCCCGTCACCAGCAGTTCGCCTTCTTTCAAGCCTTTCAGCACTTCGGCGCTCAAGCGGTTGCGCACGCCCACCGTCACGGCGCGCTCGGCCACCTGCCCATCCGCATTCATCACGCGGGCCGTGAATTCGCCCGGTTTGGCGCCGTCGACGGTCGACGCTTTCAGGGCCGGCAGCGGCACGGCCAGCACATTGCTGGCGGCCGCCGTGACGAATACCACCTGCGCCGTCATCTGCGGCATCAGTTCGCCGTCGGCGTTATCGACATCGAACAGCACGGTATACAGAATCACCTTGCTGGTCGATGGCGCCAAGGCGGTGCCGGCGCTGGTGCCGCCCGGGACCGGCGGCGCCGGCAGTACCTGCCGCACCTTGCCGCTCCAGCGCCGCTGGTCGCCGCCCAGGGTGGTGAAATACACGGGCATGTTGGCGCGCACCCGGCGCACGTCCGCTTCCGACACTTCCGTCCAGACGGTCATGGCCGACAGATCGGCGATGCGCAGGATATTCGGCGTCTGGTAGGTCGCGTTCAGGGTCTGCCCTTCCTTGGCGTCGAGGCCCACCACGCTGCCGGCCATCGGCGCGTAGATGCGCGTATAGCCCAGGCGCGCTTCGTCGGCCTTCAGGCTGGCCTGGGTCTGGTCTATCTGCGCCTTCAGGTGGTCGATCTTGGCGGCGGCCGAGGCCAGCGTGGCTACCGCCGTTTCCAGCTCGGCCAGCGGGGTCGAATCGAATTTGGCCATCTGCGCCTGGCGCACATGCTGCTGGCCGGCCAGGCGGTGCTGCGCCTGTTGATCGGCCAGCTGCGCGCGCAGGCCGGCCAGCGCGGCGCGGCCCGCGTCCACGGTTGCCTGCTGCACGCTGGGGTCGATCTCGGCCAGCAACTGGCCTTTTTCCACCACCGTGCCGGGCTGCACGTGCAGGCGCGTGATCTGGCCCGATACCTGCGCGCCCACGTCGACATAGGTCTGCGGCTGCAGGGTGCCGATGGCCGTCACGCTGGCCTCGATGCTGCCGCGCTTGACCGGAGTGGTCTCGAAAATGGTCGCCGGGCCGCGCGTGGCCCACAGGGCGCCGACGCCGATCAGCGCCAGCACTGCCACGCCTCCGATGATGGCCGCGCGGCGGGAAGAGTAAAACGGGGTCGCCTTGGGTGAAACATGCATCAGTCTGTCCTTGAAGTGAAGATTACTGCAGGAGGATTGCCAGACCTGCCAGCGCGGCGACGGCTGCCAGCAGGGAACTACGAAACAGCAATTGAGGGGCATACGGCAGCAGCAGGGCCACGGCCAGCGCGCCGGCAGACAAAAAACCGAGCCAGGCCACCACGCCGACGGTGGCGCTCCAGCCAGCCACGCAGGGCCAGATGGCCAGCGCCAGCAGCACGCTGCCGGCCAGTTGCAGCGCGCGCCGCACCGAGGGCGCCGCGTCGCGTCCGAACACCTGGCCGTGGTGGCGGTCCATCGCCAGCGACAGGCTGGCCATGCCGGCATAGGTCAAACCCAGTGCGCACAAGATGGTGGTGATCATGCGTTGTTCTCCGTGGTGGTATTGGGGGTGCGGAGGCCTGACCTGGCCAGCGATTTGGCCGCGCGCGCCGGCTTGTCCTTGCGCATATGAACCTTCCAGGCGCCCAGCGCGGCCAAAAGGCCAAAGGCGATGGCGCACAATTCGACGCCCGCGCTTTCCAGGTCGCCACGCGCAAACTGCGCCAGCAGGCTGTCGCCGGTGCTCAGCACATTGAGCACGGGCAGCAGCAGGCACAGTGCGGCCAGGAGCCCCAGTTGCTCGATCCAGGCGCGTTTTTCGCTGCGCAGGCAGGCGTGCAGCAGGGTGACGAACCAGATGCCGAAAAAGGCTTTCACTTCCCAGCCGGCACGCTGTTCCAGGCCGACGGGGATCAGGCGACTGGCCCACAAAAAGCCGATGCAGGCGATCGCCAGGCCGGCAATCGCGGCGATATTCAGGCAGGCCACCAGGCGGTATACGCGCGGCGTGGCGGCGCCGAATTCGCCGAGCGACTTCTGGCGCCGCTTGACCAGGAACAGGATGGCGCCGGTGCCCATCATGGCGGTGCCGGCCAGGCCGCACAGGAAATACAGCCAACGCATGGAAATCCCGCCAAAACCGACCATGTGCAGGTTCGACATGACGGTGCGCGTCAGCGCCGCGCCGCCCGTATCCGAGTCGCCAGGCCGGCGCACTGCGGTTTCCACGCCGGTGGCCAGCGCATAGCAGGCGCGGCCTGTATTGGCGCTGATGCGCTCCAGCAGTTCGCTGTCTTCGTTCCAGCCATACATGCACACGCGCATCGAGGCATCGTTCGGGTTGTCCAGCACCACGGCGCGGATCTCCTGGCCAATGCTTTGCTCGGCGCGCAGCGCGAACGGCTCCAGGTCAGGGATCGCCAGCGGCTGCCCCGTGCGCGCCGGTTTGCCGACATCGTTCCAGTCGGCCATGAACAGCTTCTTGGTGTTCTGCATGCCGTACTGCGCCACCACCGGCGCCGGCACATAGTCGTCGGCGTAAAACACCAGGCCCGTATAGGCGATCATGAACTGGAACGGCAGGGTCAGTACGGCCACCGCATTGTGCGCGTCGAGCCAGGAACGCTGGCCCTTGGCGGGGCGAAAGGTAAAGAAATCCTTGAAAATGCGCTTGTGCGTGATCACGCCGCTGACCAGTGCCACCAGCATGATCATGGTGGTAATGCCGACGATCCACACGCCGATGCGCCCCGCATGCAGCTCATAATGGAAATCGACGAAATGGTGGCCGCCTTGCGTGGCGCGCTGCACGCCGGCGTGGCCATGTTCGATCTGCTTGCCTGTCAGCGTATCCAGATCGGCCGAACCATAGCCGCCCTGCGGCTGGAACCAGTAGGCCGACAAGCCCTGCTCCGGGCGCTGCACCGGCCAGATTTCCCACATGTCCGCCTTCGGATGCGCCTTGTCCATGAAGGCCAGCGCCAGCTGCAGCCGGTGCGCGCGGTCCGTCACTTTGGGCGGTGGCGGCTCATTGGCGTGCGCCGCTTCTTCCAATGCATGCTCGGGCTGCATCCAGTGGCCGATCGGCTCTTCGAACACGGACAGGGTGCCGGTCAGGAAAATCGCAAACAGCAGCCACGAGATCCATAGCCCGCTCCACGTATGCAGCCAGGCCATCGCCTGGCGCAGGCCGCCCGACTGCGGCGACTTCACCGTCTTTTTCGGATTGACGCTCATGCGGCACCCCGCGACAGCAGCAGGCCGATGCCGCCGCACAGTATCGCCGGCAGCAGCATGCCGAGCCAGGCGCGGCGCAGGTCCTGCACCGCGAATACCCAGATCACGGCGCAGGTATACACCACGAACGCGCTCAGGGTGGCAGTCTGCACGGCTTCCACGCGCGACAGCGGCAGCACGGCCGACAACAGCACCGCCACGCCGGAAGTCAAGGCATAGCCGCCGAAAATAGCCGCCAGCACGCGCGACAGCAACATCATGTGAACCGGCTTCATGGCTGTGATACTCCATGAATTATTTGTTTCAATTGCATCACTGCCTCTCTGCGTCAAATTGATGATGGCGGCGCTGCCGGCCCGAAATACGCCGGGCGGCAAGCCTGTTATTTTGATGAATACTTCATCCCTCACCTACAGGTGCCGCGAGAATCGAAATCGGGCAGCCATATGGCAAACTATTTTTTGAGGGAGGGGGGATGCTACGGTGCCGGTTCGACCGACACCCAGTAGCGCGTGCGGCTGCGCACCTGCACCGGCAGCGAATTGGGCAGCATATTGAGGATGCGCTCCGTATCGAACAGCGGGAACACGCCCGACAGCCGCAGCTGCGCCACCTCCGGCGCGCAGCGGATCACACCGGGGCGGTAGCGCGACAGGTCGGTCAGGAATTCGCCCAGGGTCACGTCATCGACGATCATCTGCCCGCGCGACCAGGCATCTGCATAGATGCCGACGGCATGCGGCGCAGCGGCGTGCCGGCGCGTGAAAGTCGTGCTGCGCCCGGCCGGCAGCAGCAAGGACGCACCAATGCCGTCCAGCGGCCGGATCTCCACCGCGCTTTCAAATACCGCCACGTAGCTCTGGCCATCCTGCTGGCGCACGGAAAAGCGCGTGCCCAGCGCACGCACCAGGCCTTCGCGCGTGGCCACCACCAGTGGCGCGTTACTGGCAACCCCAGTGCCCGCGCCATGGCCGCTGACAATCAGGATTTCGCCGGCCAGCAGTTCGATCAGGCGGCGTTTGCCATCGAAGCGCACATTGACGGCCGAACCGGTGTTCAGGCTCAGCGCGCTGCCGTCAGCCAGCGTGATATCGCGCCGCTCGCCGGTGGCGGTGCGGTAGTCGGCACGCAGCGTGCGCACCTCGTCCCAGGCACCAGTCTGCGCGGCCAGCATGCCGGCGCCGCCGGCCACGCCCAGCCAGACCAGCAGCTGGCGGCGCTTGTGACTGGCTGCAGGCGGCGCCGCGCCGGCCAATGCCTGCGTGGCCGCGCCCTTGTGCACCTGGCCAAAACGCTGCGAAAACGCTTCGATCTGCTGCCAGGCCCGTGCATGTTCCGGGTCGGCGTCGCGCCAGTGCTGCCAGTCGCGGCGCTGCTGCCCGCCCGCCTCGTCCGACATCAGCACGGTCAGCCAGTCGGCCGCCTGCTGCGCCACGGCGTCGCTGATGGCCGGTAGCGCGGCCCTGCTCACGACGGCAGTGAAAAAAACACGTGCCGGTTGGCGCGCGTCAGGTACTGTTTCACCGAGCTGGCCGACACGTTCAGGCGCTCGGCGATCTGCGCATAACTCAAGCCTTCGAGCTGCGCCAGCAGGAATGCCGTGCGCACGGGCAGCGGCAAGCCGTCGAGCGCCGCATCGATTTCCTGCAGCGCTTCCAGCGCCAGCAGCCGTTCTTCGGGCGCGGGCGCCACGGCCGGCGGCAGGCAGGCCAGTGCCGCCAGGTAGGCGTCTTCCAGTACCTGCCGGCGGTAGCGGTGCGCCAGCAGGCGGCGCGCAATGGTGGCCAGGAAAGGCCGTGCTTCGCGGATCTGCGGCGCGCTGCCGCTGGTCAGGACACTGATAAAGGTATCCTGCGCCAGGTCGGCCGCTTCGCCTGCATGGCCCAGCTTATGCCGCAGCCAGCCCTGCAGCCAGCCATGATGGCTGCTGTAGAGCGCGTGCAGTTCCTGTTGCTGGGCAAAATCGGCGGCCGCCATGACATCCTTTCCCGCCAGGTGCGCGGCACCCGTCAGTGAAATCCATGTAAATAAGAATTATTCTCATTTTAACCTTGAAATGTCCCTGCATGCAATCATGGCATTGCCATAAATGACAAGGTATCGATCGCTGCGCCAGGCCGCCGCAGCCGCGCGATAGAGTAAAATGACGGCCATCGTCCGGCCTGGTGCCGCCCACTCTCAAGCTTTCCACTGCAGGTTGATCATGCTAGATAATCTTACCCAACGGCTTGCCAAAGTCGTCAAGACCATGCGCGGCGAGGCGCGCCTGACCGAAGCCAATACCGCCGAAATGCTGCGCGAAGTGCGCCTGGCGCTGCTCGAGGCCGACGTCGCCCTGCCTGCCGTGCGCGAATTCATCGCCCGCGTCAAGGAAAAATCCATGGGCGAGGAAGTGCTGTCCTCGCTGTCGCCGGGCCAGGCGCTGGTCGGCGTGGTGCAGCGCGAGCTGGCCGCCATCATGGGCGCCGACCTCGGCCCCGAAGCGTCGCAGATCAGCTTTGCGCAGCAGCCGCCCGCCATTATCCTGATGGCCGGCCTGCAGGGTGTGGGTAAAACCACCACCGTCGGCAAGCTGGCGAAATACCTGAAGGAAGAAAAGAAAAAGAAAGTGCTGACCGTCTCGGCCGACGTGTATCGCCCTGCCGCGATCGCCCAGCTGCAATCGGTAACCAGCCAGGTCGGCGCCGACTTCTTCCCGTCCACCGCCAGCGACAAGCCGGTCGATATCGCGCTCGCTGCGCTGGACTGGGCCAAGAAGCACTATCACGACGTGCTGATCATCGATACGGCCGGCCGTCTCGGTATCGACGAAGAGATGATGCGCGAAATCGCCGCCGTCCACGCGGCCGTGAAACCGATCGAAACCCTGTTTGTGGTCGATGCCATGCTGGGCCAGGACGCCATCAACACGGCCAAGGCCTTCAACGACGCGCTGCCGCTGACCGGCATCGTACTGACCAAGCTCGATGGCGATGCACGCGGCGGCGCGGCCCTGTCGGTACGCCACATCACGGGCAAGCCGATCAAGTTTGCCGGCGTGTCGGAAAAACTGGACGGCCTGGAAGCATTCGACCCGACCCGCATGGCCAACCGCATTCTGGGCATGGGCGACATCCTGGCGCTGGTCGAAGAAGCGCGCAAGGGCGTCGACAGCAAGGCGGCAGCCGACCTGGCGCAGAAGATGAAGGTCGGCGGCAAGTTCGACATGAACGACTTCAAGGCGCAACTGGGGCAGATGAAGAAAATGGGCGGCATGGCCAACCTGATGGACAAGCTGCCGGCGCAGTTCCAGCAGGCTGCCGGCGGCAAGAACATGGACCAGGCGGACAAGCAGGTGCGCCGCATGTGCGGCATCATCGACTCGATGACGCCGCAGGAGCGCGCCAAGCCTGAACTGATCAAGGCCACCCGCAAGCGCCGCATCGCCGCCGGCGCCGGCGTGCAGGTGCAGGAAGTCAATCGCATGCTGAACCAGTTCGAGCAGATGCAGACGATGATGAAGAAATTGTCGGGCGGCGGCATGATGAAGATGATGCGCAGTATGAAAGGCATGATGCCTGGTCTGAAGTAAGGCCTATGGCCCGTCCGGACCGGCGGTCCGGAGGGCATTTTCGGACCGCAAAAAGCAGCAAAACAGTATGTTGAATAATGCCGGGCAGCATTTTCCCCAGCCCGGCAATCCCCCTCCCCGCATAGCCAGCAACCATGCCGTTTTCAGGCAAAAACACACTTCCCGGCTCTTCCACGCTGCGCCCGGGCGACATAGGGGAGATTTACCTGCTTTTTCCTCGTGAAAACGTGAAAATCGCTTGCATACTGTGTAAATCCCCACCAATATTAGCCGTGCGATTAATTGCGCAATTTCCCATGTGTTTGTTAAGGAGGCTCGAAGATGGCAACAGCCAAAAAAACCCCAGTAGCAGCGCCAGCCAAAGCAGCAGCAGCCAAGCCTGCCGCAGCCAAGAAAGCAGCACCCGCAGCCAAAGCCGCACCAGCAGCTAAAGCAGCAGCCAAACCGGCTGCGAAACCGGCAGCGGCGAAGAAAGCGGCAGCACCGGCAACACCACGCAAGCCAAACGCAGCATTCATGAAAGAAATGACGCCATCGAAAGATCTGGCGGCCGTCGTTGGCGCAGCACCGTTGCCGCGCACTGAAGTGACCAAGAAGGTCTGGGATTACATCAAAAAACTCGACCTGCAAGATCCGGCCAACCGCCGCATGATCAATGCAGACGACAAACTGAAAGCCGTTTTTGGCGGCAAAGCCCAAGTCTCCATGTTTGAAATGACGAAGCTGATCTCCGATCATTTGAAATAATCAGTTACGCGCCGGCTTTTTGGCCGAGCGAGTGCCCCGCCGCTTTACTGCGAGCGGGGTATTTTTTTGGTCGCAACGACCCCGTCATCCGTTCATGTCATAAATTAGCGCCCCTGCTCCACAAGCACACCAGCAAAGGCACGAGAATCGCAGTCGCCCGCAATGGCAAGTCGGGCCAAGCGGGCCTGAAAAATGTCGAGGGCAAGGCGCAGCGACGAAGACAGTACGCATGTACGGCGAGGAGCTGCAACGCCGCCATCGGCATTTTCTCAGGTCCGCGTCTCCTGGCCCGCCATTTTTACGCCTTGCGCTTGCAATTCATAGCACAGCCTGACTCAAGGACAGCAGGGTCAGACCCTACCCTATTTGAATTCCCAGTTCCGCCACGCCGCCCGCACCGCATTCGGATACTCGGGCCGGCCCCGGCTGCCGTTATACCGCCCCAGCGCCAGGTACAGATCGCCCTTTTCCATGTCCAGGTACATGCGCAGGATCGCGCAGCCGTAGCGCAGGTTGGTCTGCATGTGAAACAGCTTGCTGCGGTCATGGTCGCCGATGACGCCGGTCCAGAAGGGCATCACCTGCATGTAGCCGCGCGCGCCGGCCAGTGACACCGCGTATTTGCGGTAGGCGGATTCGACCTGGATCAGGCCCAGCACCAGCGCCGGCTCCAGGCCCGCGCGGCGCGATTCGTACCAGACGGTTTCCAGGAATTCCGTGCGCAGCTGGGTGTCCGGCAGTTTGCGCTGCAGGCGCTGCGACATCTGCGCCAGCCATTGCCGGTAGCGCTGCAACTGTTCGGGATTGGCAAACGTGGGTTGTGGTGGACGTTCGTCGCGGATCGCATGCGACAAGGCCAGGCGAACCGAGTCCGCCAGCGCCTCTTCCTTCTGGTTGCCGGCCTGCGCAAGCGGGGCGCAGGCCAGGCAGGCGGCCAGCGCGAGCGCGCCGGCCGTTTTCATTACAGGCACGCTCACTGTGCCATTTTGGCCTGGATAAAGGCGACGATGTCGTCGGGCGCCACGCCAGTGGCTTCCGTATCGCGGCGGCCCTGGTATTCCAGCTTGCCTTCTTTCAGGCCGCGCTCGCCGATGACGATGCGGTGCGGCACGCCGATCAGCTCCCAGTCGGCGAACATGGCGCCAGGACGCTGGCCACGGTCGTCGAGGATCACGTCCACGCCGACAGCTTGCAGGGCCGCGTAGAGCTGTTCCGTCTGTTCCTTGACCAATTCGCTGCGGTCCATGCCCATCGGGCACAGCACCACCTCGAATGGCGCGATCGAGGCCGGCCAGATAATGCCCTTGTCGTCGAAGTTCTGTTCGATGGCGGCGCCCAGGATGCGCGTGATGCCGATACCGTAGCAGCCCATCTGCAGCGGCGCAGGCTTGCCGTTTTCGTCGAGGAAGGTGGCTTTCATGCTTTCCGAGTAGGCCGTGCCCAGCTGGAACACGTGACCGACTTCGATGCCGCGCTCGATCGCCAGCACGCCCTGGCCGTCCGGCGACGCGTCGCCGGCAACCACATTGCGCAGGTCGGCCACGATGGCCGGTTCCGGCAGGTCGCGGCCCCAGTTGGCGCCCGTGTAGTGGAAACCGGCGTCGTTCGCGCCGCAGACAAAGTCGCTCATCTTGTCGACCGTGCGGTCGGCCACCACGGTGACCGGCAGTCTGGTGCCGACCGGACCCAGGTAGCCGGGGATCGAGCCGTACACTTCCAGCAGCTCTTCTTCGGTGGTGAAGCGGTGATTGGCCAGGCCGGCCACCTTGCCGACCTTGATCTCGTTCAGTTCATGGTCGCCGCGCAGCAGCAGCATGAAGTGCTGCTTGGTGACCTTGCCGTCTTTTTCCGTTTCGCTCGTCAAAGCGATGGTTTTCACGGTCTGCGCCAGGTCGATGCCCAGCAAGGCGGCCACGGTTTCGCACTTGACGGTGTCCGGCGTCGCCGTTTTCGTCAGCGCCTGGGTGGCGGCCGGACGCTCGCCGGTCAACGGCAGCGCTTCGGCCGCTTCCATGTTGGCCGCGTAGTCGGACGTCGGGCAGTACACCAGCGCGTCTTCGCCGGTGTGGGCGATAACGTGGAATTCATGCGAGCCGGAGCCGCCGATGGCGCCGTTGTCGGCCGCCACCGCGCGGAACTTCAGGCCGAAGCGCGTGAAGATGCGGGTGTAGGCGTCGAACATGACCTTGTACGAGGCCTGCATGCCGGCCAGATCGCGGTCGAACGAGTAGGCGTCCTTCATGGTGAATTCGCGGCCGCGCATCAGGCCGAAGCGCGGACGGCGCTCGTCGCGGAACTTGGTCTGGATATGATAGAAATTGAGCGGCAGCTGGCGGTAGGACTTGATTTCCGTGCGCACCACGTCGGTAATGACTTCTTCCGAGGTCGGCTGGATCGCGTATTCGCGGCCGTGGCGGTCTTTCACGCGCATCAGTTCGGCGCCCATCTTGTCCCAGCGGCCGGTTTCCTGCCACAGTTCGGCCGGCTGCACGAGCGGCATCAGCAGTTCGATGGCGGCGGCCTGGTTCATCTCCTCGCGCACGATGGCTTCCACCTTGCGGATCACGCGCAGGCCCATCGGCATGTAGGTATAGATGCCGGAACCGAGGCGTTTGATCATGCCTGCACGCATCATCAATTGGTGGCTGACGATTTCCGCGTCAGAAGGAGCATCTTTGAGTGTCGAGATAAAAAAACGGGAGGCGCGCATAACGGTGAATTCTTTTTAAAAAGAGAGGGTTATAATCAACCTAATTTTAAAGGATTAGCTGGCTGATGCGTCCATACTTTATACAAATGCGCTCAATTGGTGCGATTCCGGCCCTTTTCGCACCCCGAAAAGACCGCTGGCTCGCGGAGTTGTAGGCAATTATGTAAAAAAAGACGCGCTGTCGCAGAAAGTTTGAGGTGTTTTATGCTCGACCGTGAAGGGTTTCGGCCCAACGTCGGCATCATCCTGCTAAACGCCCAGAACGAGGTGTGGTGGGGCAAGCGGGTGCGCGAGCACTCATGGCAGTTTCCGCAAGGCGGTATCAAATATGGCGAAACACCGGAACAAGCCATGTTTCGCGAACTTGAAGAGGAAATCGGACTCAGACAGGAACACGTCAAAATTGTCGGCCGCACCCGCGACTGGCTGCGCTATGAAGTGCCGGATCACTTCATCAAGCGCGAGATTCGCGGCCACTACCGTGGTCAGAAGCAGATTTGGTTTCTGCTGAGAATGTGCGCGCGCGACAATGACGTCAACCTGCGCCTGACCGACCATCCCGAGTTCGACGCCTGGCGCTGGCATGAGTACTGGGTCCCGCTCGATGTCGTGATTGAATTCAAGCGCGATGTGTATCAGCGTGCCTTGCAGGAGCTGTCCCGCTTCCTGACCTGGCCCGCGCATGGCGGCCATGGCGGTGCACAGCAGCCGCACCGCCATACCTCGCGCTACCTGCGCCAGCCTCACGCGCCCCGTGCGCAGGAGGCCGCCGCACCGGCCAAGGCAGGCGAGGATGGCAAGCTGGAGATCGCCACGCCGGAACTGATACTGCCGGGCAAAACGTAGCCTGGCATCACCATCAGCGTCCCACGCAAAAAGGGCAGCCCTCGCAGGCTGCCCTTTTTTATTGCCGGCAAACTTGCCGCCGGCGTAATGCTTACTGCGCTGCGGCGACCGCTGGTGCGGCAGCGGCAGCCGGTACATCCAGCGTGAACGCTTTCAGGCCCAGGATATCGCTGCTGTAGTGGCGGATCTTGTTCGCCAGCGCAGGGTCGCTGTTGAGCTTCTGGCCATACGACGGCACCATTTCCAGCATCTTGGCTTGCCATTGCGGCGTGGCCAGGCGATCCTTGAAGGCCGTTTGCAGCACCTTGATCATGATCGGTGGCGCGGTCGAAGCGCCTGGCGAAGCACCGAGCAGGGCCACGATGCTGCCATCGGCGGCGCCGACCACTTCGGTGCCGAACTGCAGCAGGCCGCCTTTGACCGGATCATCCTTGACGATCTGTACGCGCTGGCCGGCGTTCTGCAGGGTCCAGTCTTCCATCTTCGCGTTCGGCAGGTATTCGCGCAAGGTGGCCAGGCGGTCTTCCGGCGAGTTCATCACTTGCTGCACCAGGTACTTGGTCAGCGGGATATTGTCGTAGCCGGCCTGGAACATCGGCTTGATATTGCCGGTGCCGATCGAGGCCGGCAGGTCGATCCACGAACCGTTTTTCAGGAACTTGGTCGAGAAGGTGGCGAACGGGCCAAACAGCAGCGCTTTCTTGCCATCGATAATGCGGGTGTCCAGGTGCGGCACCGACATCGGTGGCGAACCGACCGACGCCTTGCCGTAGACCTTGGCGGCATGCGCTTCGACCAGGGCCGGATTGGTGGTCACCAGCCATTGGCCGCCGACCGGCACGCCGCCGAAGCCCCTGGCTTCAGGAATGCCCGATTTTTCCAGCAGCGGCAGCGAGCCGCCGCCTGCACCGATAAACACGAACTTGGCGCGCACGTTCTTTTCCGTGCCGTCGGCCAGGTTCTTGACGGTGACGTTCCACACGCCGTCGGCGCCGCGCTTGATGTCTTCCACCTGGTGGCGCAGGTGCAGGGTCATGCCATGGCTGTCGGTCAGATACTTGACCAGGCCGCGCGTCAGGTTGCCGAAGTTGACATCGGTACCGATTTCCATGCGCGTTGCCGCCACTTTCTGGTTCTTGTCACGGCCTTGCATGACCAGCGGCGCCCACTGTTCGATCTGGTTAAAGTCTTCCGAGAACAGCATGCCCTTGAACAGGTTTTCCTGCTGCAGCGCGGCGTAGCGCTTTTTCAGGAAGGCAATATTGTCGTCGCCCCACACAAAGCTCATGTGCGGCACATTGTTGATGAAGGTCTGTGGCGCGCCCAGGTGCTTGTTGGCAACCTGATAGGCCCAAAACTGCTTCGACACTTCGAACTGCTCGTTGATGGCAACGGCTTTCTTGGTTTCGATGCTGCCGTCGGCCGCTTCCGGGGTGTAGTTCAGTTCGGCAAATGCCGAGTGGCCCGTGCCCGCATTGTTCATCGCGTCCGAACTTTCGGCCGACACGCTATCCATGCGTTCGACCATTTCCATCGTCAGCGACGGATCAAGTTCCTTGAGCATGCTGCCCAGGGTGGCGCTCATGGTGCCGGCGCCCACCAGCAGCACGTCGAGCGGCTTGTCCGTCGACGCCGGCGGCGTCTTGTCACATGCCGCCAGCATCAGGCACGACATCAAAATTAATAGCGATTTACGCATGGGTAACTCCGTTTATGAAGACTGAAGGATTGCTTGCACGCCACCATGGCATCAGCACGGCATCAGCAGAAAACGGCAGGCCACCGGTGCGCAAAAGCGCCCGGACGCGATGTCGATGGTGTGAGGCAAGCATGCTGCTGCGCTCCCGCTTATCGGGAGCTGGAATCTGGTGGCAAGGGTGCGGAATGGGAGGCACGGCGCCAGGCTGGGCAGTTCTGCCGCAGGGCAAAACCAGCTACAAAATCGCGTTCGTGTCCATAGCAAATGTCAAGAGCAGCGATTTTAGCACCGTTATTTGGCGCTTTTGGAGGGGAAAGGATCGTGGATAATACTTACTGTAAAGTATTAATTTTAGTTAACCATGCGTCAAAAACGCTGGTCCGCGGTGATACCGGCAACGCGTTCAAACGCTGCCGGCAAGCCGCAAAAAGATGTTTATTTCTGTGGATGTTGCCAGCTTTTATAGACGATTTCGATGCTGTAGCCATCGGGATCGAAGAAACTGGCGGCATAGTAGCGTGGATCGTAATACAGCCGCGCACCCGGTGCGCCATTGTCGGTGGCACCGGCTTTCATGGCCGCCTTGTATGCCGCGTCGACCTCGGCGTGACTACTGGCCACGAAGCCGACATGGGCCGCGCGCGCATCGACATGGCCCGCCCTTAACCAGAAAAAGATGCGGCCGTTGGCGCCGAAGCCTTTCAGGTCGGGATGGCCCGGCGGGCCATCCTTGCCGTCGTAGTCGACGCGGGTGGTGATGCCGAGCGGCGCGAATACGGCGCCGTAGAACGCGATGGAACGGTCGAGATTGCTAACGCTGATAAACACATGGTCGAGCATGGGCCAGCTCCTTTTTTAGATGTTGTAGCCACCGCCGACTTCGATGGTCTGCGCATTGACCCACCCATTGTCCTCCAATAACAGGCTGGCGATCGCCTTGCCCACATCGTCGGCCGCGCCGATCCGGCCCAGCGCCGTCTGGCCAGCCAGCATGGTTTCAAATTCCGGATGCTGGTCGAATGTCGCGCCGGTCATCTCGGTGCGGATCGCGCCCGGAGAAACGGCATTGGCGCGGATGCCGCGCGCGCCGAATTCCTTGGCCATATAGCGGGTCAGCACTTCCAGGCCGCCCTTGAAGGCCGCATATGGCGCGGCGCCCGGCGTGGCCACGCGTGTGGTGGCGCTGGTCAGGTTAACGATATGGCCGCCATCGGCCATCAGCGGCAGCAAGGCCTGGGTCAGGAAGAACGGCCCTTTCAGGTGCACATTCAGCAAGCCATCGAACTCGGCTTCGGTGACGGACTCGATGGCGTTGAAGTTGCCATAGCCGGCATTGTTGACCAGGCCGTCGAAACTGTCGCGGCCCCAGGTCGCTTGCAGTGCGCCAGCCAGCCGGGTACGAAAACCGGCGAACGAGCCGATATCGCCCACGTCCAGCGCCAGCGCCACGGCCTTGCCGCCCGCCGCAGTAATTTGCCGCACCACCGCGTCGGCGCCGGCCGGGTGGCTGTTATAGGTCACGACGACGCCCATGCCCTTGCTGGCACATTGCACTGCGGTGCTGGCGCCGATGCCGCGGCTGCTGCCGGTAATCACGATGATGGTCATGTTGAAGCTCCTTGAGGTGTGGGGTAGTGCAGCCATCGTAGGCGCCAGGGCCAGGTCCTGCATACCGGTTCCTGCCGCAAACCTGCCTGATTCTGCTTTCAGCCTGTTTCCTTGCTTGCGTATTTGTGCGGCTTGCGATTAGATGGCGCCATGGATACCCAACTGAACGAACTCAGGACCCTGGCCGCCAGGGCGCAGAACCGGCTGACGGAAACCGGCATCCCGCGCGTGGCCATGGTGCAGGGCGCCGTCCCCGAACACGAGCTGGCGGCCGTGTATCAGCCGATGGTCAACCTGATCCTGCGGGGCAGCAAGTCGATGACGGTGGGCGAACGCGTGCTGCACTACTGCCCCGCCAATTATTTCGTGATGTCGGTCGACCTGCCCGCCATCGGCACCATCTGGCCGGCGGCCACGGGCGAACCGTATCTGGCGGTGGCGCTGACGCTGGAGCCGTCCATCATTGCCGGCCTGCTGGCCGACCTGCCCGAACCTGCACATGGCGAACGTGCCGTGGCAGGGTTTTCCGTGGCGGCCGTGACCGAAGAACTGATGGATGCCTGGGTGCGCATGCTGCGCCTGATGGACCGGCCCGCCGACATTGCCGCGCTGGCGCCGGCGTATGAGCGCGAAATCCTGTATCGGGTATTGCAAGGCCCGCACGGCGCCATGCTGCGCGAGATCGCCACGCCCGATACGGCCATGGCGCGCGTGGGCCGCGCCATTACCGTGATACGGCGCGACTTTGCCCAGCCGCTGCCGGTGGAAACGCTGGCCGAACAGGCCGTGATGAGCGTGTCGGCCTTCCACCGCCACTTCAAGGCCGTCACCGCCATGAGCCCCCTGCAGTACCAGAAGCGCATCCGCCTGCTGCGCGCGCGCACCCTGCTGACGGCGGGTGGCAAGAACGTCACGGCCGCCGCGTTCGAGGTGGGCTATGAAAGCGCGACCCAGTTCAGCCGCGAATATGCGCGCGCCTTCGGCCTGCCGCCAGCGCGCGACGCGGCGCGCATCGTGGCCCACTTCCGATTGCCATAGCAAGAAGCGGATGGCGGGCATGCCAGGAAACGGGTCTGATGGGGCTTTTGCCCACAGGAGTCTGTCATGTCTTTCCGCATTTCCGGCCTGTCGCCGCTGCCGTTTCAACATTTATATGGCCTGCCCGAGGCCGAACTGAAGTCGCTCGGCGTGGTGCGCTGCACGGTCGATCACAAGCCCGGCTATCCCGACCGCATCACGATGGAAGATGCCGAGCCGGGAGAGACCGTGCTGCTGCTCAATCACGTCTGTCAAAGCGCCGACACGCCCTACCGCGCCTCGCATGCGATCTTTGTCCGCGAAGGCGCCATGCAGCAGTACGACGCCGTCGGCCGGGTGCCGGACTCGCTGCGCATCCGCCTGCTGTCGCTGCGCGCCTACGATGAGCATGGCATGATGCTCGACGCCGACGTGGTGGAGGGAAAAGCCATCGAAACCGTGATCGAACGGCTGTTTGCCGACCCGGCAGTGCGTTATATCCATGTGCACAACGCGCGGCGCGGCTGCTACGCGGCCCGCGTCGAGCGGGCTTGAGCAGGGGTTCAGGTACACATTCCGGGTACGCGGTACAATATCGCCTGCCCTTTTCCAGCCCTGTGCCAACACGATGTTCAATCCTTCTTCCGACGATGTGCGCCGCTTCTTTTGCGACACCTTGCGCAAGCACCACGCCCGCGAAATCCTGTCGCCGATGGAAGCGATCGCGATCGACTGGATCCTCGAGCATCCCGAATATGAAAACGAACTGAGCGACGTGGAAGCGGCGCTGGCGCGCGACTATTCGGTCGAAGGCGGCCAGGCGAACCCGTTTCTGCACCTGTCCATGCACCTGTCGATCACCGAACAGGTGCAGGTCGACCAGCCGCGCGGCATCCGCACGGCCGTCCAGCAGCTGGCCCAGCGGCTCGACTCGGCCCACGCGGCCCAGCACGAAGTGATGGAATGCCTGGGCCAGATGATCTGGGCCTCGCAGCGCTCGGGCCTGCCGCCCGATACGGACGCGTATATCGACTGCGTGCGGCGCCGCTGATCAAGGCGCCGCAGCCGGCGCAAAACGCTCGAACAGCAGATTGTTCTCGGTATCGATATGTGCCAGCAGGTCGTCGCGGAAGGTGCGCAAGCCTGCGTACAGCGCGCGCCAGGTGGCGCACGCATCCGACGGCGCCTGCATGCCATTGCTGATTTTTTCCAGCGCGCGCACGGCCAGGCCATGATCGTCGTGCTCCATGCGCATCACGCGGATCGGCACCGCGGCCAGGGCGCCACGGCCGGCCAAGATCATCGGAAACAGCACGTTTTCCTCCTTGCGCATATGGCTTTCCAGTTCCTGCACCATGGCCGACAGCTGCTCTGCCAGCCCATGCGGACAATCGGCATGCTCGCCATGCACCTGCTCGACCTTGCGCGCCAGGCGCAGCAGCTCGGGCAGCTGCTGGCGGTGCACGGTGTGGTAGCGCGCCAGCACATGCGCGACCAGCTGCGCGGCTGACATCTCTTCCAAGGCTTCCATTTCGCTCTCTCCCGTGTTCACTGCGCGGCGCCCGCGTGGAATACGCCCGGCACGGCTTGGCCGGTGACTTCCAGCACGCCGACGGCGCCCTTGCCCGCGCGCGACAGCGCATGGTCGACCAGCAGGTAGCTGCCCGGATGCTGGACGGTCAGTTCGACGATGGTTGCGCCGCCGGGCGCCACCAGCGTGGTCTGCACATCGTGTTTCGGGCTGCTGATCGAGCCTTCGCTGTACACCTTGTCGAAGATCTCGCCGATGATGTGAAAGGACGCGATCTTGTTCGGGCCGCCAACGCCAAAGTAGATGCGCACCGTCTCGCCCACTGTCGCCTGCAGCTTGTGCGTCTTGCTGAGCGCCCCCACTTCGCCATTGAAGACGTAGTAGTCGGGCAGTTCGTTGGCCATCTTTTCCAGGTTCGGCTCCTGGTGCACGGGGGCGCCGTGCGGACGGCCCGTGTACATCTCGCCCTGCATCACGTAATACTCGCGGTCGACCCTGGCCAGGCCATTTTCCGGCTCGACCAGGATCATGCCGTACATGCCGGCCGCGATATGCTGCGGCACCAGCGGCGTGGCGCAGTGGTACACATACAGGCCGGGGTTCAGTGCCTTGAAGGTGATGGTTTTTTCCTGGCCCGGTGCGACCTGGGTATGCTGGCCGCCGCCATGGCCGCCGGTCACCGCATGCAGGTCGATCGAGTGGATCATCTTGCTGTCATGGGCGTTGGCCAGGGTCAGCTCGACCGTGTCGCCCACGCGCGCGCGCAGCATGGGGCCGGGCACCTGCCGGTTGAAGGTCCAGTAGGTGAACGTGGTACCGTCATCGAGTTTGCCGGGCAGCTCCACCGTCTCCATGCGGTACTTGAGCAGCTGCGGCGCGCGCGCGCCGATGGCGGCGGGCACACTTGCCGGGTTGGCCGCCACGCTGACGGCAGCGGGGTCCGGACCGCGCATCGGCGACGGTGCCGGCGTGTACAGCGCCAGCGCGGCCTGGCTCGATTCGCTGGCGGGCGTGGCGGCAGGCGCGGCAGCGGTGCCGGCGGCGGCCAGCGCGGGCCCGCTGACCTGCAGTTTTCCCTCCATGCCGATCTGGCGATGGCCGGGAATCGAGCAGTAATAAGTAAAGCTGCCGGCGCGCGTGACCTTGAAGCGCAGCGTTACCTTGCCGCTGCCGGCGCTGAATTTGGCGGACGCCACCTTCAGTTCGGGGATCACCAGGTCATGCTCGGCGCCCTCGCCGCTTTTCAGCACCAGCTCGACCGTGTCGCCCGTGTTCGCGGTCAGCTGCGGGTTGACCTGCCCCTTGGCATCGACAAACACCATCTTGCCGTCAACGATATTGGTCTGCAGTTCATAGTGGCGCGTGGCAGCTGCGGTGGCAGACCTGGCGACGGGCGCAGCGGCGGCCTGCACCGGCACGTGAAGGGACAGGAGACAGATGGCGGCGCCAATCGCGCCGAGAGACAATGACGGTTTCATGAAGCTTTCCTTGATCTGTTACGCCGGATCGGCAGTATCAGCCTCGCAAACGACGTGCCAGGAAATACTTGTTTTAAATCAATGATTTGAAAAGCCCAGGGTGCAAATGACCCTGGTGCCAGAGGGTCCGATGTACCATTTGTGGTGATCATGACCCCATCTTCCCTGCACCCGCTGCTGTTGCCCGACCTGGTGGCCGACCTGCCGGTGGCGGTGCGCCTGCAGCGCCTGCAGCGCCTGGTGGGCAGCCTGCGCGCGCACTTCGGCTGCGGCGCGGTGGCCCTGCTGAAACTCGATGGCGACCATCTGCGGCCGGTGGCGATGGCTGGCCTGGCGAGCGACGCGCTGGGGCGCCGCTTCCGGCTGGCCGACCATCCGCGCCTGCAGGCCATCGTGCGCCAGCGCGGCGTCACCTGCTTTCATCACGACAGCCCGCTGCCCGATCCGTATGACGGCCTGATACCGGGCCATCCCGGCGCGCCGGTGCCGGTGCACGACTGCATGGGCATGGCGCTCGATGTCGAGGGCGAGCGCTGGGGCGTGGTCACGCTCGACTCGCTGCAGGTCGGCGCCTTTGACGCGCAAGCACGGCGCGACTTGGGCGAGCTGGCCTGCGCGATCGAAGCGGCCGTGCGCGTGACGCGCCTGGAAGCGGAAATCCGCGCGCTGCGCGTGTCGAACGGCGCGGCCCGGGCCGCGACCGGCGCACCGCGTGAAGAAAGCGAATTGCTGGGCCAGAGCGTGGCCATCACGCAGCTGCTGCGCGAACTGGACGGGGTGGCCGATGCCGAACTGCCGGTGCTGCTGCTGGGCGAGACGGGCGTAGGCAAGGAATTGTGCGCGCACCGGCTGCACCGTTTGTCGCGGCGCGCCGGCAAACCGCTGGTACATGTCAATTGCGCCGCCCTGCCCGAGTCGCTGGCCGAGAGCGAACTGTTCGGCCATGCGCGCGGCGCGTTCTCGGGCGCCGTCAGCGAGCGGCCCGGCCGTTTCGAAGCGGCCGACGGCGGCACGCTGTTTCTCGATGAAGTGGGAGAGCTGCCCCTGGCGATCCAGGCCAAGCTGCTGCGCACCCTGCAGAATGGCGAAATCCAGCGACTGGGCGCGGATCAGCCACGGCGCGTCAATGTGCGCGTGATCGCCGCCACCAACCGCTGCCTGCGCGCGCATGTGCGCGACGGCACCTTCCGCGCCGACTTGTATCACCGCCTGTCGGTCTATCCGTTGCAGATTGCGCCGCTGCGCGAACGGGGCAACGACGTGCTGCTGCTGGCCGGACGCTTCCTGGAGCTGAACCGCGCGCGCCTGGGCCTGCGCAGCCTGCGCCTGTCAGGCGACGCCGAAGACGCGCTGCGCCGCTATCGCTGGCCCGGCAATGTCAGGGAACTGGAACATGTGATCAGCCGCGCCGCGCTGAAGGCCGTGATACGGGGCGCGGACCGCAGGCAGATCGTGACGCTGGAGCCAGGCATGCTGGACCTCGATGGCGCGGATGGCCTGGCGCCGCCGGCCGCGACGGACCAGCAAACCCGCACTTCGGATGCGCCACCGGCCACCCTGCAGCAGAGGGTGGAAAGCTGCCAGCGCCAGGCCATCCGCCAGGCACTCGATGCACATCACGGCAACTGGGCGGCCAGCGCACGCCAGCTGGGACTGAACGCCAGCAATCTGCACAAGCTGGCGCGCCGGGTGGGCCTGAAAGCCTGAGCGCTCAGCGGTGAATGACCAGGCTTTTCGGCAGGCTGTGGAAATATGCCGCCAGGTCCTTGATATCCTGGTTGCTCAGCGGTTTCACCTGGCCCGTCATGATGGCGTTGTTGCGGCCATTGGCGGCGTCGCCGCGCTTGTAGGCGGTCAGCGCGTGCTCCAGGTAGTCGCGGTGCTGGCCGGCCAGTTTCGGGTACGAAGGATCGATCGGCGAGGCGTAGTCCTTGCCGTGGCAGGTGGCGCAGCTGTATTTTTCGGCCAGCGCCTTGCCGGTATTGACATTGCCGGCGGCCACAGCGCCGAAGGAGACGAGCGAGCACAACAGGGAGGCGAGTAGTCTTTTCATCTGGCTGGTCCTCAGTTGGGCTTGGCTTGTTGCGAATAATAGGCGGCCACGTCGGCGATATCCTGGTCGGACAGGCTGGCCGCGATGCCCTTCATGCTCGGATGCTTGCGGTCGCCCTTCTGGTACGCCTTGAGGGCGTTTTCAATGTATTTGGCGCTCTGGCCGCCGATCATCGGCACCTGGAACACTTCCGGGAAGGTTGCCTTGTATCCGGGGATGCCGTGGCAGCCGATGCACATTTCCACCTTGGCTGTCCCGGCCTTGGCGTTTCCTACGATGTCAGCTGCTGTGGCGGCATTGGCGATGCCGGCAAGCACGAGAAGTGCAATTATTTTTTTCATATTGGCACAAAGTGAACAAAGGTAATCGGAGAAACGCGAAGGCTGGTTTTTTTTGATGTTATATATTGACGGCTGATAGTTGCCGATTCTAACCAAGATAATCTTGCAAGTCTACTTACATAAAACAGCGTGTGTGCGGGGCGGTACACGGCGCGCCACGGCGCCCGGCATGGCAGTGTGGCACAGTTCTGTTTATACTCGAATCCTTTCAACCGTCCGGCAGAACCGCTCATGCAAGCAAAGCACCCCCAGCAAGGCCAACGCTTCGAAGGCTCCGACAGCTATGTCGCCACCGCCGACCTGAAACTGGCCGTGAATGCGGCATTGACCCTGCAGCGCCCGCTGCTGATCAAGGGCGAGCCGGGCACCGGCAAGACCATGCTGGCCGAAGAAGTGGCGGCCGCGCTGAACATGCCTTTGATGCAGTGGCATATCAAATCGACCACCAAAGCGCAGCAGGGGCTGTACGAATACGATGCCGTCTCGCGCCTGCGCGACTCGCAGCTGGGCGACGAGCGCGTGCGCGATATCCAGAACTACATCGTCAAGGGCGTGCTGTGGCAGGCCTTCACGGCGCCCGAGCCGGTGGTGCTGCTGATCGACGAGATTGACAAGGCCGATATCGAGTTCCCCAACGATCTGCTGCGCGAACTCGACCGCATGGAATTCTATGTGTATGAAACGCGCCAGATGGTCACCGCGCTGCACCGCCCGCTGGTCATCATCACCTCGAACAACGAGAAGGAACTGCCGGACGCGTTCCTGCGCCGCTGCTTCTTCCATTACATCAAATTCCCGGACAAGGACACGATGGAGCAGATCGTCGCCGTCCACTACCCGCACCTCAAGCGCGAGCTGCTGGCGCAGGCGCTGCAGACCTTCTACGACGTGCGCGACGTGCCGGGCCTGAAGAAAAAGCCGTCGACCTCGGAGTTTCTCGACTGGCTCAAGCTGCTGCTGGCCGAGGACATTCCTGCGGAGGCACTGCGCAGCCCCGACAACAAGGCCGTGGTGCCGCCGCTGCATGGCGCGCTGCTGAAAAACGAGCAGGACCTGCACCTGTTCGAGCGGCTGATGTTCATGTCGCGCACCAACCGCTAGGGAGCGCCGGTGAACGAGATCGCCCCCATCACGCTGGCCCTGCACGGCATCCGCCTCGAACCGCTGGCGCCGCACCATGCCGAAGGCCTGCGCGCCGCCGCCAGCGACGGCCAGCTGTGGCAATTGCGCGTCACCTCCGTGCCCGAACCCGACCAGGTGGAACAGTACATCTTCAAGGCGATCGAGATGCGACCCTCGCGCTTTGCCTTTGCGGTGATCGATATCGCCAGCGGCGACGTATTGGGCAGCACCAGCTACCACGACGTGCTGCCGGCGGTGGGCCGGGTGGAGATCGGCTACACCTGGTATGCGAAACGCTGCCAGCGCAGCCATGTCAACACCACCTGCAAACTGCTGCTGCTGGCGCATGCGTTCGAGACCCTGGACTGCGCGCTGGTCGGTTTTCGCACCGATAATTTCAACCACGCTTCGCAGGCCGCCATCGAGCGCCTGGGCGCGAAAAAGGACGGCGTGCTGCGCCACCATGCCTTGCGCCGCGACGGCACCGTGCGCGACACGGTCATGTACAGCATCACGCGCGGCGAATGGCCCGAGATCGCCGCGCACCTGCGCTACAAGCTGGCGCAGCGGCCGATCGCGCCGCTGCCGCCGCCAGGGGACTCCTTATGCTGATCGACTTTTTCTTCACGCTCAAGGATGCGAAGATCCCCGTTTCGATCAAGGAGTTCCTGACGCTGTTGGAAGCCCTGCAGAAGAACGTGATCGGCGCCTCGATGGACGACTTCTATTATCTGTCGCGCCTGACCCTGGTCAAGGACGAAGCCCATTTCGACAAGTTCGACCGCGCCTTTGCGCAGTATTTCAAGGGCGTCAATGCGGCGTTCGACACCAATGCGGCGATTCCGCTCGACTGGCTGCTGAAACGCATGCAGCGCGAGCTGACCGATGAGCAGAAGGCGCAGCTGGAAAAATTCGGCTACGACAAGCTGATGGACCGCCTGAACGAACTGCTGAAGGAGCAGAAGGAACGCCACGAAGGCGGCAGCAAGTGGATCGGCACCGGCGGCACTTCGCCATTCGGCAATGGCGGCACCAATCCGGAAGGCATCCGCATCGGCGGCAAGGGCGGCAACCGCACGGCCGTCAAAGTGTGGGAAGCGCGCAGCTACAAGGATTACGACGGCGAGCGCGAACTGGGCACGCGCAACCTGAAGGTGGCGCTGCGGCGCCTGCGCAAGTTCGCGCGCGAAGGCGCGGAAGACGAACTGGCGCTCGACGCCACCATCGCCGCCACCGCCAATAACGCCGGCTATCTCGACATCAAGATGCGGCCCGAGCGCCGCAACCGCATCAAGGTGCTGATGCTGTTCGACGTGGGCGGCAGCATGGACGACCATATCGAGCGCACCGAAGAGCTGTTCTCGGCGGCGAAGACCGAATTCAAGAACATGGAATTCTTCTATTTCCATAACTGCGTCTACGACTACCTGTGGAAGAACAACCGGCGCCGCAATGCCGAGCGTTTTCCCACCTGGGACGTGCTGCGCAAGTACCCGGCCGACACCAAGCTGATTTTTGTCGGCGACGCCACCATGAGCCCGTATGAAATCCTGCATCCGGGCGGCTCGGTCGAGTACAACAACGAGGAAGCGGGATCGGCCTGGCTGGCCCGTTTCACGGCCGCTTTCCCGAAATTTATCTGGCTCAATCCGGAGCAGGAAGGCCTGTGGCAGTACCGCCAGTCGATCGGCGTGATGCGCCAGTTGATGAACGACCGCATGTTCCCGCTGTCGATCGACGGGCTGGAACGGGGCATGCGGCTGCTCAGTAAATAAATAAGTTACCAGGGCCGTATAACAAAAAGTCCATGGCGGCATCAGGCCGCCATGCCGTACACTGCTGCACAACATCACCGGGCGCCCCAGGTTTGCGCCCCCTTGCAGCACCCGCGTGCATGCCCGCCCTGGGCCGTCGCACCGTTCGATTGCGTACAGCGTGCGCGCGCTTGGCTCCGGTAGAATCGGCGCATCAGAGCACCCGGCAACGCTCGCGCAACCATGCATTACCGCTGCACCTCTGTTCTTGCGGCGCCAGCATTGGCGCTGCCGGCCGGTGCCAGCGCTACTTCAAAGGAATCAGCATGCAAAGTCTCCTCGCTATCGCCGCCGACCTGTCCTGGCCGTTCGCCATCACGCTGGCCTGGGTCATCGGCGAATTCGGCCACCGCTGGACCGGCCTGCCGCGCATCAGCTTTTATGGCGTGATCGGCTTTATCCTGGCGCAGACGCAGGTGGGCATCCTGCCGCAGACGGACGCCGGCCCCATGCTGGTGCTGGCCGACGTGGCGTTCGGTTTGATCCTGTTCGAGGTCGGCTACCGCATCAACCTGCGCTGGCTGAAGAACAATCCGTGGATCGCCGTGGCCGGCCTGGTCGAAGCACTGGGCACCTTTGCCATCGTGTATTTCATCGCGCTGGAATTCGATACCTCGCGCATGACGGCGCTGCTGCTGGCGTCGCTGTCGATGTCGACCTCGCCCGCCACCATCATGCGCGTCATCAATGAAGAGCGCAGCTCGGGCCAGGTGACGGAACGCCTGGTGCACCTGACGGCGCTCAACTGCGTGCTGGCCGTGTTTACCTTCAATATCATCGTCGGCTTCTGGATGTTCCACAGCTCGACCGACCTGGTCGAAGCGACCAGCAGCAGCGCCGCCGTGCTGGCCGCCTCGGTGGGCGCCGGCACCGTGTTCGGCATCATCGTGCCGGCCATGCTGCGCCGCCTGGGCAATATGGCGCAGGACGCCACCGTCGCCTTTGCCCTGTCGGTGATGCTGCTGGTCGCCCTGACCTACACCACCAGCCTGTCGCCGCTCCTGGCTACCCTGACCTTCGGCCTGGTGGCGCGCCACCGCCGCGTGGCCTTCAGCCAGGCGCAGCGCAATTTCGGCGCGCTGGGCGAACTGCTGACGGTGCTGCTGTTCGTGTACGCCGCCTCGACCCTGGAATGGGCCAGCGTGACGGCCGGCGCGGCGCTGGCCGGCGCCGTGATCGCCGGACGCCTGCTGGCCAAGACGGTCGGCGTGGCCGCGTTTTCGCATGTCAGCGGCATCTCGTGGCGCAAGGGCATCCTGACCGGCGTGGCGCTCACGCCCGTGTCGGTCTTTATCATCCTGCTGCTGGAACACGCGCGCCAGCTGGGCGTGAACTTCGGCGACGAACTGAATGCACTGGCCGCCATCACGCTGATGCTCGAACTGCTCGGCCCCGTGCTGGTGCAGCGCGTGCTGATGCTGGCAAAAGAAACCCATGAAATCAAGGAGCGCTAAATGCCGCTGGAACCCTTTGGCCAATCGGCCGCGCTGACCTTCGGCGTCGAACTCGAACTGCAACTGGTGAACCTGTCGGACTACGACCTGACAGCGGCCAGCCCGGACCTGCTGCACCTGCTGGGCAAGAAGCCGTTTCCCGGCAACGTGACGCCGGAAATCACCGAGAGCATGATCGAGATTAATTCGAGCGTGCACACGCACCATGAACCGCTGCTGGCGCAATTGCAGGAGATCCGCGACACGCTGGTCGCGGCCGGCGACAAGCTCAATATCGGCATCGCCGGCGGCGGTACTCACCCGTTCCAGCAATGGTCGTCGCAAAAGATCTTTTCCAAGGCGCGCTTCCAGGAGATCTCGGAACTGTACGGCTACCTGGCCAAGCAGTTCACCATCTTCGGCCAGCACGTGCATATCGGCTGCGCCTCGGGCGACGACGCGATGTTTCTGCTGCACTCGCTGAACCGCTACATCCCCCACTTCATCGCCCTGTCGGCCTCGTCGCCGTACGTACAGGGGCGCGATACGCTGTTCGATTCGGCCCGCCTGAATTCCGTGTTCGCGTTCCCGATGAGCGGACGCGCACCGTTCACCTTGAGCTGGGACCAGTTCTCGAACGAGTATTTCGCCAAGATGGAGAACACCGGCATCATCAAGAGCATGAAGGATTTTTACTGGGATATCCGCCCCAAGCCGGAATTCGGCACCATCGAACTGCGCGTGTGCGACACCCCGCTGACGGTGGAACGAGCCGCCGCGCTGGCCGCCTATCTGCAGGCGCTGTGCCGCTACCTGCTTGAGCGCCGCGAGGTGCCGCCGGTGGAAGACGATTACCTGGTCTACAACTACAACCGCTTCCAGGCCTGCCGCTTCGGCCTGGACGGCGCCATCACGCATCCGAAAACCTACGAGACCATGTCGCTGCGCGAAGACATCATGACCACCCTGCGCAAGATGGAGCCGCACGGCGAAGCGCTGGGCAGCACGCAGGCGCTCAAACACCTGTCCGACGTGGCCAAGCAGTGGAGCGACGCGCAGTATCTGCGCAAGCAGTACAACCTGCAGGGCAGCGCCGAGGGCATGGTCGATTCGGCGATTCGCTGCTTCCGGGGCGAGCCGATGAATTATTGAATCGACGGGACATCAACCATGGTGTCGGCTTACGCGCTGCGCGCTAACCCGACCTACATGCCCGTGCCATTTGCGTAGGTCGGATTAGCGGGGCAAGGCCTCGCGTAATCCGACAACACCAGCGCCGCCAATGTTCATCAGAACAGCGCCAGCGCCCAGGCCGGCGGCTGCAATTCCCGCGCCAGCGGCGCATAGGAGGCGTCGAAGCGCGACGCCAGCAGATACACATTGGCCGCGCCTTGCCGCTCCCAGTTGCCCGTAAATCCCTTCTGGCCCGCGGCTACGCGCTTGCGGTCGAACGGCACCGCGCTCTTCGCGAATTCCTCGTGCGTCTGTTTCCCTTGCGCGTACGGCGCCAGCCAGGCCAACGCCTCTTTCAGGCGCTGCGCGCCGGCTGCGCCATACCAGTCGTCGCCATGGGCTTGCGCCATCAGCGCGGCCGTCAGCAGCGGCTCCAGGCTGTAGGTGGTGTAATGCAGGGCGTCGCGCTGCTCGAAGTCGAACGGCACGCCGCCCTGCCCGATATTGCGCGGCACATGCGCCATGAAGCGGTCCCTGGCACGCGCTACCAGCGCGGCGTCGCCCGACAGACAGGCGGCTGCCGTGCCGATCTTGATGCGGTGGCTATGCCAGTTGTTGCGCGCCGTCGAGGGACCGCCCACCTTGACCGGATCGCTCAGGTATCCCCCGGCCAGCGTGCGGCAGAACGCGTCGAACTGCGCGAGCTCGCCCGCATTCAAACGCTCCTGGATCAGGTCCACGCCCATCAGCAGGCTGGCCAGCTCGGTTTCGTCGACCGGGCTGAACGAGGGCTGATACTCTTTGCTCCAGGCCAGCACCAGCTTGCGTGCCTTGTCCAGGTATGCCGCGTCGCCCGACAGGCGCCAGGCCAGCGCCTGCAGCCGCGCCTGGCGCCAGTCCTCCTGCGCCTGCTGGCTTTGCGCACGCCCGTCTTCGCCGTCCAGCAATCCTCCAGTGCGCACTTCCTTCATCAGGTGCACGGGCCGCTGCACGGCCTTGTGCGCCGCGCGGATCACCTGCGCGGCGATGTTGGCCGGCACCTGCGTTTTCAAGGCAGCAGCACGCGCTGGCGATGTCAGGGCAAACGGCAGTGTATCGCCGCGCGGTGCCGCAAACGCGCCCGCGAACGGCAGCGCCAGCATGCTTCCCAGGATACCGCGCCGGGTAATCAAAAGCGGGTCTCGCGCGCGGCGCGCAGGAAGTTGTCGAGGATGGGCGTGCAGTCGAGCAGCTCGACGCCGCCGGCCGAATGGAATTCCGGGTGCCACTGCAGGCCCATCACGAAGCGCGCGCGCTGGTAGCGGATCGCCTCGACGATATTGTCGCCATGCGAATACGCTTCCACCGTGATGTCGCGCCCCAGGTCTTTCACCGACTGGTGGTGGATCGAATTGACCAGCGCCTCGCCGGTTTTGGGAAACAGCCCGGCCAGGGTCGAGCCTTTCGGGAAGACGATGGTATGGCGGTGGCGGTCATACAGGTCGTTCACGTGGGCCGACGCGCCTTCCACGTCCGACGCGATATCCTGGTACAAGGTGCCGCCAAAACCGACATTGATCAGCTGGCAGCCACGGCAGATGCCCAGCACCGGTTTGCCCGCATCGACGAATTCGTGCAGCAGTTCCAGTTCATACAGGTCGCGCGCGCGGTCGCCGCTCCATTCGGGCCGCGTGGCCGCCTCCGAATAGGTCTGCGGCGACACGTCCGCGCCGCCCTGCAGCACCAGGCCGTCGAGGTGGCGCGCATAGTGGCGCAAGGTGATATTGCTGGGATGCAGCAGGCCGCTGGTATTGACGGTCGGGATCATGAACACCAGCACGTCGCGCGACATCACCCACTGCGCGATCGACTCTTCCAGGTACTGCAGGTTCTTGCTGCGCAGGCCGGTGGCACCCGGCTCGGGATGGAAAATGCGCGCCGAGATACCGATGCGCAAGGTACGCCGCATGAAGTCGCGCCCCGCCTTGTCGCGCATCGAGCGATAGCGCGAGGTCAGCACGCGCCAGGCCAGCGCCAGCGGCGTGTCGTTGGCCTTCAGATAGCGCGGCGCCGCTTCGCGCGAACGGCGCTCGCGCTCGTCGGCATCGGGCGCGCGGCCGACACGGTCGGGACGTGCAGCACGGGGAGCAGAATCCGGGGCGGCTGGGGAAACGTGGGAGGCTTTGTCGTCTGACATAACTTGGCTTGCTCGATGGCGGGGACGATTTCAATATAAACCTCCGTTCCGGAAAGCACGATTCAATTTTGTAACAAAAACGTACAGGTATGGCATAACCGCAACAACCACTATTCTGGCAGGCTCAGGTCGGCACAGGGGAACGCGTGAATCGACATCGCCAGTGCAGCCAACACTATTGTCGGATTACGCGGCGTTCCGCCGCTAATCCGACCTACGAGATATGTTGCTGACTTGTCAGCGCACCGAAGCCGCGCGTTATGGCCGCAGGCGCAGATCGGATTAGCGCAACGCGTAATCCGACACCGCCAGTGCCGCCAACAATACAGGCGGATTACACGGCATTGCGCCGTTCATTCCAACTGTTTAAAACACCTTGCTGACCGTCAGCACCAGCGCCGTCTTGCCCATGAATTTGCCATTCACGGGGGAGGCATAAGCCGACTTCGAGGCATTGGTGCCGATCACGGCCAGCGCACCGGTCACCACGCCGAAGTCGCGCGTGACGCCCACTTTCCAGTCGGTGTAGCTGGCCGCATCGTTGTTGCGCACTTTCTGGCGGCCCGCGTGCAGGTTGCCGGTCCAGCCGTTGGTGAGGTCGATATTCGCGCCCAGGTCGAGGTAGCCGCTGTTCTTGCTGTCGACGATGCCGAACAGGTTCGAGACGGCGTGCGAATACTTGATGTACGCCGGGCCGTACGACAGCTGGCCGTAGACTTCCTGCGTGTCCGCGTCGGCAAAGCCGGCGACATGCTTCAGGCCGTTGTCGGCATACACATAGGCCAGCACGCCGACGTCGTAGCCGATATCGGCATTGATCTGGCCGCGCTTGCCCGCGTACAAATCCATTTCCACGTCGCCGCTGCCGCCCGCGTCTTTTGTCCATTTGATGGTCGAGGCCCAGGCGCCCACGTACAGGCCGGTGGGGTTGTTGACGTAGTCAAGCCCGCCCTGCAGCGCCGGTTTCAGGCGGGTCTGCGAAATGCCGCGGAAGCGGTAGTCGGATACGCCGGCGACGTTGAAGCTGACTTCATGGTCCGGCTTGGCTTCCTGTGCGTGGAGCAGGCCGGAGGCGGAGGCAAACGTGGCGGCGATGGCAAATACGATTTTGTTCATGGTAAGTACGTCTTCATTGGTGGTTGGGCCTTTGCCGGAATGGCGCAGCTGGCCCCTTGCTGCAAAAATTGGGGTAAAGCGTCCCCCTGGCGCGCGCGGCGCCCGTTTTCCAGACGGAGGACGGCAGTAGTTTTAGAGGGGCAGCAGCAACCTGTAACCGACTGCCGTTTCCGTCAGCAGGTACTGCGGCTGGGCCGGATCGGCTTCCAGTTTCTGGCGCAAGTGGCCCATGTAGATGCGCAGGTAATGGCCGTTGTCCAGGTTCGACGGCCCCCATACTTCGCGCAGCAGCTGCGGATTGGTGACCACCCTGCCCGCGTTTTTCACCAGCACCGACAGCAGGCGGAACTCGGTCGGCGTGATATGCACCAGCTGCTTGTCGCGCATGACCAGGCGATTTTTCACGTCGACCGAGACGTCGCCGAAGCGCACCACGCCGTCGTCGGGCGCATTCGGCTGGCGCTGGCGGCGCAGGGTGGCGCGCACGCGGGCCAGCAATTCGCCCACGCCGAACGGCTTGGTCAGGTAGTCGTCGGCGCCGGCGTCGAGGGCGCGGATTTTTTCGTCCTCATTGATACGCGCCGACAGCACGATGACCGGCACGGCCGACCATTTGCGCAGGTCGGCAATAAAATCGATGCCGTCGCCGTCGGGCAGGCCCAGGTCGAGCACGACAAGATCGGGCCGGCGCGTGCCGGCGTCGATCAGGCCGCGCTGCAAGGTGGCAGATTCATGCACCTGCCAGCCTTCGGCTTCCAGCGCGGCGCGCACGAAACGGCGGATCTGCGGTTCATCCTCGACCAGCAAGGCGGTGGGGGCGTTGGCAACAGTGTCATTCATGATCGGTTCCAGGTTCTGTCAGGTCGAGCTCCTCGGGCGGCGCCGGCGGCGTGCCCAATGGCAGCGTAAAGACAATCGCCGCGCCGTGCGCCGGGGCGGGTGCCTGCGCCGCAATCGTGCCGCCATGCGCTTCGACGATGGCGCGGCAGATCGCCAGCCCCAGGCCCACGCCGGGCAGGTTCGACTCGCGTTCGCCGCGCGTGAATTTTTCAAAGATCGCTTCTTCGCGGCCGGGCGGCAGGCCCGGGCCGTCGTCCTGCACCGTCACCTGCAGCCACTGGCCATGCACGCCGGCGGCAATCGTGATGGTGCTGTGCTCCGGCGTGTACTTGGCCGCGTTTTCCAGCAGGTTGCACAGCACGCGCTCGATCAGCACGGCGTCGTAGCGCACCAGGGGCAAGTCCGGCGCCAGCACGGTGCGCAGCTGGTGCCGCGCCAGTTGCGCTCCGCTCGCGCGCAGGGCGCTGCCGACCACTTCTTCCAGCGCCTGCCATTGCAGGTTGAGCCGCACATGGCCGCTTTCGATGCGCGCCATGTCGAGCAGGTTGGCCACCAGGGCGCTCATGCGCACGGTTTCCGACTGCAGCGCGCGCGCCATTTCCAGCTGCGCATCCGATAGCAATGGCTTCGACAGCGTCAGCGATTCGGCCAGTCCCACCAGCGACGTCAATGGCGTGCGCAGGTCGTGCGACAGGGCCGCCAGCAGCGAATTGCGCAAGCGCTCGGACTCCATCTGCACCAGCGCGTCCTGCGCCACGTCGATATAGTGCACGCGCTCCAGGGCAATCGCCGCCAGTGCGGCAAAGGTGTCGAGCTGCTGGCGCTGTTCCGGCACCAGCAGCGCGCGCCGGTGTCCCGACGTGCTCAAGGGCAGCAGCGCCAGCACGCCGCGCGTGCGCATCGGCGCGATCAGCGGCAGATAAAAGATATCGGAACCGGGCAAGGTGTCGGTGCCGGTGCCGGCCGCCTGCGCATGGTCGAACGCCCATTGCGCGATGCCGAGGTCCAGCTGGCCGGCGTTGGCTGGCGCCTGCAGGCGGCCGTCACCGTCCGGCAGCAGCAGGGTGGCGCGTGCACGGAAAGCGTGTTCGATGGCGCGCCGCGTGATCTCGAAAATCTCCTCGGTCTGCAGTACGCCGGACAGCTCGCGCGAGAATTCGTACAGGGCGCGGGCGCGCGCTTCGCGGTGCGAGGCAACCTTCGCCTGGAAGCGCAGGCCGGCAGTCAGGTGGCCCGTGATCAGGCCCACGGCCAGCATCACACCGAAAGTGATCACGTACTGAAAATCGCCCACTGCGAAGGAAAAGCGCGGCGGCACGAAGGCAAAGTCGAAAATGGCCACGCCCACCAGGCTGGCCAGCGCGGCGGGACCGCGCCCCAGCCGCACCGCCACCAGCACCACCGTCAGCAGGGACAGCATGGCGATATTGGCCAGGTCGATATACGGCAGCAGCGGCACCGAAGCGAACGCCGTGGCCAGGCTGGCGCCGGCAGCGAGCGCATAGCGCCAGTGGCGCGCCGGGCGCGGCAGCGACGCTTCTTCTTGCGCCTTGCGTGGCGTCGCGTCGAGCGCCGGCTGCCCCACTTCGATCAGGTCGATATCGGAGGCCAGCTGCGCGATACGGAAGGCCGGTGGCGCATGCCACAGGCGCGCCAGTGTGCCGCTGCGGCTGCGCCCGACGATCACTTTGGCAATATTCTCGCCGCGCGCATGCGCGACGATGGCGCCGGCGATATCGGGCGACGCCACGATGGCCGTGCGCGCACCGAGGTCCTGCGCCAGTTTCAGCGTGTTGAGGATGCGTTCGCGCTCGCGTGCCGGCAGGCGCTGCAGGCGCGGCGTTTCCACGTAGACGGCATGCCATTCGGCGTTCAGCTGGCTGGCCAGGCGCGCCGCGCTGCGCACCACCTGCTCGCCACCCGCGTGCGGTCCCACGCAGGCCAGGAGCGCCGCCCCCGTCTTCCAGACCGGATTGATCGATTTCTCGACGCGGTAGGCCTGCACATCGTCCTGCACCCGGTCGGCCGTGCGGCGCAGCGCCAGCTCGCGCAGGGCGATCAGGTTACCCTTGCGGAAAAAATGCTGCGAGGCCCTCTGCGCCTGCTGCGGCTGATACACCTTGCCCTGCTTCAGGCGCAGCAGCAGTTCGTCAGCCGGCAGATCGACCAGCACCACTTCATCGGCGCGGTCGAACACGGTGTCGGGCAAAGTTTCAGCCACGCGCACGCCGGTAATCCCTCCCACCACATCGTTCAGGCTTTCCAGGTGCTGCACATTGACAGTGGTGAACACGTCGATGCCGGCCGCCAGCAGCTCCTCGACATCCTGCCAGCGCTTCGGGTGGCGCGAGCCGGCCACGTTCGAGTGGGCCAGTTCGTCGATCAGGATAATGGCAGGTGCGCGCAGCAGGGCCGCGTCGAGATCGAATTCGGGCAGGGTCTTGCCGCGGTATTCCAGATTTTTTGCCGGCAGCAGCGGCAGGCCATCGAGCATGGCCATGGTCTCCTGGCGGCTGTGCGTTTCCACCACGCCCGCCAGCACGTCCTGGCCATCGGCCAGCAGCTTGCGCGCGGCCGCCAGCATGGCATAGGTCTTGCCGACGCCGGCCGAGGCGCCGAAGTAGATGCGCAAGCGGCCACGCGTGGCTTTGTGTTCCTGCGCCTGGACCTGGGCCAGCAGGGCGTCGGGGTCGGGGCGTTGGTCGTTGGAGGGCATGGGGTCTTTTAAATTTGAACCAAACCCGAGGCTAAACCTGGGGTCGGACCCTGAGGGTCCGACCCCGGTATTTCGCCGTTGGGTTAAAAAAATGATTTCATCTTACTTCTGCATTGCATCGAGCGCCAGATTCAGCTCCAGCACATTGACGCGCGCTTCGCCGAAAAAGCCGATATACGCGGTTTTCTGCACCTTGGCGATGGCGTTTTCCACCTGCGCCAGCGGCACGGCGCGCACGCGGGCCACGCGCGGCGCCTGGTACAGGGCGGCGGCCAGGCTGATTTCCGGGTCCAGGCCGCTGCCCGACGCCGTCACCAGGTCGACCGGAATGGCGCGCTGGTTATCGGGGTCGGCTTCCTTCAGCGCGGCGATGCGCGCCTTGACGGCATCGACCAGCGCCGGATTGGTCGGCCCCTGGTTCGAGCCGCCGGAGCCGGCGCCATTGTTGGCCATCGGCGCGGTGGCCGACGGACGGCCCCAGAAGTATTTCGGCGAGGTGAACGACTGGCCGATCAGGGCCGAGCCGACCGGCTTGCCACCGCGCTCGACGATGCTGCCGTTGACTTCATGGCTGAAAGCCAGCTGCCCGATGCCGGCCGTGGCCAGCGGATAGGCCACGCCGCAGATGACGGTCAGCGCGGCAAACAGGACCAGGGCGGGACGTACGATGGTGCTCATGATAATCCTTTAAATGAAGTTCAGCGCCGACAGCGCCATGTCGATCAGCTTGATGCCGACAAACGGCAGCACGATGCCGCCCAGGCCATATACCAGCAGGTTGCGGCGCAGCAGGCTGGCCGCGCCGATGGCCCGGTACTGCACGCCTTTCAGGGCCAGCGGAATCAGCACGACGATGATCAGCGCGTTGAAGATCACGGCCGACATGATGGCCGACGACGGGCTGGCCAGGTGCATGATGTCGAGCGCCTTCAACTGCGGATAGGTGCCGACAAACGCTGCCGGAATGATCGCGAAATACTTGGCGATATCGTTCGAGATCGAGAACGTGGTGAGCGAGCCCCGCGTCATCAGCATCTGCTTGCCGATTTCAACGATTTCCAGCAGCTTGGTCGGGTTCGAATCGAGATCGACCATATTGCCCGCTTCTTTTGCCGCCTGCGTGCCCGAGTTCATGGCCACGGCCACGTCGGCCTGGGCCAGCGCCGGCGCGTCGTTGGTGCCGTCGCCCGTCATCGCCACCAGCCGTCCTTCGGACTGGTAGCTGCGGATCAGTTTCAGCTTGTCTTCCGGCGTCGCTTCGGCCAGGAAGTCGTCGACGCCCGCTTCGGCCGCAATCGCCGCCGCCGTCAGCTTGTTGTCGCCGGTGATCATCACCGTCTTGATGCCCATGCGGCGCAGTTCCGCAAAGCGCTCCTTGATGCCGCCCTTGACGATATCCTTCAGCTCCACCACGCCCATCACGCGGCCGGCATCGACCACCACCAGCGGCGTGCTGCCGCGGCGCGCGATATCGTCCACGGTGCGCGCCACGTCGGCCGGATACGGCTGGCCCAGCGCTTCCACATACTTTTTGACGGAATCGGCGGCGCCCTTGCGCACCTGGCGATCGGCTATATCGACGCCGCTCATGCGCGTCTGCGCCGTGAACGGGACAAACGTCGCCTGCAAGCTGGCCATCTCGCGTTCGCGGATATTGAACTGCTGCTTGGCCAGCACCACGATGCTGCGCCCTTCCGGCGTTTCATCGGCCAGCGAGGCCAGTTGCGCCGCATCGGCCAGCTGCTGCTCGGTGACGCCGGGCGCCGCCACGAAGCTCGATGCCTGGCGGTTGCCCAGGGTGATGGTGCCGGTCTTGTCGAGCAACAGCACGTCGACGTCGCCGGCCGCTTCCACCGCGCGGCCGGAAGTGGCGATCACATTGGCCTGCATCATGCGGCTCATGCCGGCCACGCCGATGGCGGACAACAACCCGCCGATGGTGGTTGGAATCAGGCACACCAGCAGCGCGATCAGCACGGTGATCGTCACCGGCGAGCCGCTGCCGGCGGCCGCCACCGCGAACAGCGAATACGGCAGCAAGGTGACGGTGACGATCAAAAACACGATCGACAGCGCGACCAGCAGGATGGTGAGCGCGATTTCATTCGGCGTCTTCTGGCGCTTGGCGCCTTCGACCATGGCGATCATGCGGTCGATGAAAGCCTCGCCAGGATTGACGGAAACGCGCACCAGCAGCCAGTCCGACAGCACGCGGGTGCCGCCGGTGACGGCCGAGAAGTCGCCACCCGACTCGCGGATCACGGGCGCCGATTCGCCGGTGATGGCGCTTTCGTCGACCGAGGCCACGCCGGCCGTCACTTCGCCGTCGGCGGGGATCACGTCGCCCGCTTCGACCAGCACCGTCATGCCTTTGCGCAGGTCGGTCGCCGGCGTCGGCAGCCACGAGGTACCGTATTTCGGCACCTGCATTTTCTTGGCCATCACGGTCTGCTTCAGGGCGCGCAAGGACGCCGCCTGCGCCTTGCTGCGTCCTTCGGCCAGCGCTTCGGCAAAGTTCGCGAACAGCACGGTAAACCACAGCCAGACAGAAATCGCGGCGATAAAGCCGAACGGCGCTTCGCCCTGGCCATTGAGCGCCTGGATCGCCAGCAAGGTGGTGATGATGCTGCCCACGTAGACCACGAACATCACGGGGCTGCGCCACTGCGTGCGCGGGTCGAGTTTCTTGAAGGCGTCGCCGATGGCGGGCAGCAGCAAGGCGGGGTCGAACAAGGTCAAAGTTCTGGTTTTCATGGCAGTTGAGTAAAGAGTTGCAGATGTTCGATCACGGGGCCCAGGGCCAGCGCCGGCACGTAGTTCAATACGCCCACCAGGATCACCACGCCGACCAGGAGGCCAATGAACATGGGGCCATGCGTGGGCATGGTGCCGGCGTTGGCCGACAGGCGCTGCTTGGCGGCCAGGGAACCTGCCACGGCCAGCACCGGCACAATCACGGCAAAGCGGCCGAACCACATGGCGATTGCCAGCATCACGTTATAGAACGGCGTATTGGCGGACAGGCCGGCAAACGCGCTGCCGTTGTTGTTGGCGGCCGAGGTGAACGCGTACAGGATTTCCGAAAAACCGTGCGCGCCCGGATTGGCAACGCCTACCGTGCCCTGTTCCAGCATGACGGCGATTGCCGTGCCCACCAGTACCAGCGTTGGCGTGACCAGGATGGCCAGCGAGACCATCTTCATTTCATGCGCCTGGATTTTCTTGCCCAGGTATTCCGGCGTGCGCCCTATCATCAGGCCGGCCATAAAGACGGCCAGGATGGCGAACATCAGCATGCCGTACAAACCCGTGCCGACACCGCCGAACACCACTTCGCCGAACTGCATCAGCAGCAGCGGCACCATGCCGCCCAGGGGCATGTAGGAGTCGTGCATGGAGTTGACGGCGCCGCACGAGGCAGCGGTGGTGACGGCCGCAAACAGCGCTGACGAACTGATGCCGAAACGCGTTTCCTTGCCTTCCATATTGCCGCCCGCCTGCAGGGTGCTTTGCTGCTGGTCGACGCCCAGCGCCTGCAGCGCAGGATTGGCCTGCTGCTCGGCCTGGAATACGCCGGCCGTCATGACGACAAAGATCAGCGTCATCGCCGCCAGCACGGCCCAGCCCTGGCGATAATCGCCCACCATGCGGCCAAACGTGAAGCACAGACCGGCGGGGATAATGAAGATGGCCAGCATCTGCAGGAAGTTCGACAGCACCGTCGGATTTTCATACGGATGGGCGGAATTGGCATTGAAAAAACCGCCGCCATTCGTGCCCAGCAGCTTGATCGCTTCCTGCGAGGCGACCGGCCCCATGGCGATGGTCTGCGTGGCCGCGACCTGCGCTTCCATCACCGGCTTGCCGGCCGCGTCCAGCACGGGCTGGCCGGCGGCATCGGCTTTCGGCGTTTCATACTGCACTTGGTCGAGCAGCGTGACTTCCTTGTACGGCGAAAAATTCTGGATCACGCCTTCGCCCATGAACACCACCGACAGGGCCAGCGACAGCGGCAGCAGGATGTACAGGGTCGAGCGCACCAGGTCGACCCAGAAATTGCCGATCGATTTGCTGGATTTCGCAGAAAAGCCGCGTACCAGCGCAAAGATCACGGCGATGCCGGTGGCGGCCGAAAAGAAGTTCTGGCAGGCCAGGCCCAGCATCTGCGTCAGGTAGCTCATGGTCTGCTCGCCCGAGTAGCCCTGCCAGTTGGTATTGGCGACAAAGCTGATGGCCGTATTGAACGAAGAATCCGGACCCACGTTGCCCAGGCCCTGCGGGTTGAACGGCAAGAAGCCCTGCAGGCGCTGCAGGCCATACACAAAGAAGGCGCCGACGGTATTGAACACCACCAGCGCGATGGCGTAGCGCTTCCAGCCCATGGCGCGGTCGGGTCCCGCCTTGACGCCGGCCAGGCGATACAGCAGGTCTTCACATTTCTGCAGCCAGCCCAGGCCACGGATCGGGGCATCGCCCGCAACCTTGGCCATGTACAGGCCCAGCGGATAGCCGGCTGCCAGCAGCACGGCCAGGAACAGCACCAGCAACAGTATCGATTGCGTCGTCATTACAGCTCCTCGGCTTTCAGCAGCGCCACCAGCAGGTAGACCAGCAGGCCGGCCGAGACCACGGCGCCCAGCACATAAAAGGCGTTCATTGCGCGCCTCCGAGCTTGTCGCAGGCGCCGGCAAAGCCGGCCACCACGACATAAAAGACGGCCATCAGGCCCAGGTATACGAGATCCATTCCCACCCTCATTCAGGTTTGTTTTTGATGGTGTGAAGCTTAGCCAGAAGGGTCTAAAAAATTCGTAAAGACTGGGATGGCCGGTGTAAACAGGATGTAAAAATTGCCGTATACCATCGCTCGATGCGCTGGCGTTTGCACCATAGTTGCCAAGGAGTAGCGCCATTGCGCGCCGATCACGATAGAATGCGCGAGCGTCCGCACAAGGACGCCGGGCCTGCCGCGATGCGCTCCCACAGTGACGCGAAGCGCGATATACTGTATATTCATACAGTTATTGCCGCCGCTGTCACTTTGTCATGACGCTGCACAGCAAGCGCGCCTGGCGTTCCAACCACTGTCTTTATTTAGCTTGAACACGTATGGCCACTAAAAAACCAGCATCCGACTACAGCGAATCATCCATCCGTGTCCTGAAAGGACTGGAACCCGTCAAGCAGCGCCCGGGGATGTATACCCGCACTGAAAATCCGCTGCACATCATCCAGGAAGTGATCGACAATGCCTCCGACGAGGCGCTGGGCGGCCATTGCACCCATATCGCCGTGACGCAAAACGCCGACGGCAGCATCACGGTCGAAGACAATGGCCGCGGCATCCCCGTCGGCCTGCACCCCGAGGAAGGCGTGCCGACCGTGGAAATCGTGTTTACGCGCCTGCACGCGGGCGGCAAGTTCGACAAGGGCTCGGGCGGCGCCTATGCGTTCTCCGGTGGCCTGCACGGCGTTGGCGTATCCGTCACCAATGCGCTGTCGTCGCGCCTGGAAATTACCGTCTGGCGCAAGGAAAGCGACGGCAACGGCCTGCACCACATGGTGTTTGCCGACGGCGACGTGATCGAACCGCTCAATTCGCGCCCTGCCCCGCGCGACGGCAAGAAGTCGGGCACGCGCGTGACCGCCTGGCCGAACGCCAAGTATTTTGATTCGCCGAATATCTCGCAGCCCGAGCTGCAGCGCCTGCTGCGCTCGAAAGCGGTGCTGCTGCCGGGCGTCACCGTCACGCTGACCAACGCGAAAACCGGCGACACGCAGACCTGGCTGTACGCCGAAGGCCTGCGCGGCTACCTGACCGAATCGCTGGCGCAAGTGTCGAATGGCGAAACGCTGATCCCCCTGTTCGAAGGCGCGCAGTACGCCAGCAGCGAATCGGAAGGCTTTGCCGAAGGCGAAGGCGCGGCCTGGGTGGTGGCGTGGACAGAAGAAGGCGCCATCGTGCGCGAATCCTATGTCAACCTGATCCCCACCTCGAACGGCGGCACGCACGAATCGGGCTTGCGCGAAGGCCTGTTCGGCGCCGTGAAAAACTTCGTCGAGATGCATTCGCTGCTGCCGAAAGGCGTCAAATTGCTGCCCGAAGACGTGTTTGCGCGCGCCTCGTTCGTGCTGTCGGCAAAAGTGCTGGACCCGCAATTCCAGGGCCAGATCAAGGAGCGCCTCAATTCGCGCGACGCCGTCAAGCTGGTGTCGACCTATACCAAGCCGCCGCTGGAACTGTGGCTGAACCAGCACGTCGATTACGGCAAGAAGCTGGCCGAGCTGGTGATCAAGCAGGCGCAGTCGCGCCAGCGCTCGCTGCAGAAAGTGGAGAAGAAAAAATCGTCGGGCGTGGCCGTCTTGCCGGGCAAGCTGACCGACTGCGAATCGTCGGACATCACGCGCAATGAACTGTTCCTGGTCGAGGGCGATTCGGCCGGCGGTTCGGCCAAGATGGGCCGCGACAAGGAATTCCAGGCCATCCTGCCGCTGCGCGGCAAGGTGCTGAACTCGTGGGAAACCGACCGCGACCGCCTGTTCGCCAATAACGAGATCCACGATATCGCGGTGGCGATCGGCGTCGATCCGCACAGCGCGGGCGACACGCCCGACCTGTCCGGCCTGCGCTATGGCAAGGTGTGCATCCTGTCCGATGCGGACGTCGACGGCTCGCACATCCAGGTGCTGCTGCTGACGCTGTTCTTCAAGCACTTCCCCGCGCTGATCGCCAAGGGCCATATCTGCATCGCCCGTCCGCCGCTTTACCGCGTGGACGCGCCGGCGCGTGGCAAGAAGCCGATCCAGAAGATCTATGCGCTCGACGACGGCGAACTGGTGGCCATCGAAGACAAGCTGCGCAAGGAAGGCGTAAAACAAGGCGCCTGGGCGATCTCGCGCTTCAAGGGCCTGGGCGAGATGAACGCCGAACAGCTGTGGGAAACCACCATGAACCCGGACACGCGCCGCCTGCTGCCGGTGATGCTGGGCGCGGTCGACCATATGGCGTCTTCCTCGCGCTTTAACATGTTGATGGGCAAAGGAGAGGCTGCGGGTCGCCGCGCCTGGATCGAAGAACACGGCAACGAAGCGGAGGCGGACATCTGATGATTATCGGCATCGACCTGGGCACCACCAACAGCCTGGTCGCCATCTGGCGCGACGGCAAGGCTTCGATCATTCCGAATGCACTGGGCGAGCACCTGACGCCGTCGTGCGTCAGCATCGATGAAGACGGCACCGTGCTGGTGGGCCGCGCCGCGCGCGAGCGCCTGCAGACGCACTCGCAGCTGACCGCCTCCGTCTTCAAGCGCTATATGGGCAGCGAGAAGAAGATCACGCTGGGCACGCAGCAGTTCCGCCCCGAGGAACTGTCGTCGATGGTGCTGCGCGCACTGAAGGAAGATGCCGAAGCGTTTTTGGGCGAGAAGGTCGAAGAGGCCATCATCACGGTGCCGGCCTACTTCAGCGATGCGCAGCGCAAGGCCACCCGCATCGCGGGCCAGCTGGCGGGCCTGCGTGTCGAGCGGTTGCTCAACGAGCCGACCGCCGCCGCGCTGGCGTACGGCATCCGTGACAAGGAGCAGGAAAGCAAATTCCTCGTGTTCGACCTGGGCGGCGGCACCTTCGACGTATCGATCCTGGAACTGTTCGAAGGCGTGATGGAAGTGCGCGCCTCGGCCGGCGACAATTTCCTCGGTGGCGAGGATTTCGTCACGGTGCTGGTCGACGCCTTCCTGGAGCACAGCGGCTTGCGCACGGCGCTGGGCAGCCGCCAGTTCGACGCGCGCCAGCAGCAGGTGCTGCGCGACGAGGCGGAACGCGTCAAGCGATTATTGTCCGACCAGTCGCCGGTACGCATGAACACGCGTTTTGAAAACACCGACTACAGCTGGGAAATCGGCGAAGAGAAACTGGCGCAGCTGTGCGAGCCGCTGCTGACACGTTTGCGCCTGCCGGTGGAGCGTGCGCTGCGCGACGCCACCATCCGCGCCGCCGAATTGAACGAAGTGGTGCTGGCCGGCGGCGCCACGCGCATGCCGCTGGTACGCAAGCTGGTGTCGCGCATGTTCGGCCGCTTCCCGGCCATCCACCTCGATCCGGACGAAGCGATTGCGCTGGGCGCGGCCGTGCAGGCGGGCCTGAAAATGCGCGACGCGGCGCTCGATGAGGTGGTGATGACGGACGTGGCGCCGTATTCGCTGGGCATCGGCATTTCGCGCCAGGTGGGCCCGAACCAGTACGAAGGCGGCCATTACCTGCCGATTATCGAGCGCAACTCGGTGGTGCCGGTGTCGCGCACGGAAAACATCGTCACCATCCACGACAACCAGAAGGAAATCAACGTGGCGATCTACCAGGGCGAATCGCGACTGGTAGCCGACAATGTCTTCCTCGGCAAGATCACGTTTCCGATTCCCGCAAAAAAAGCGGGCGAAGTGGGTATCGACGTGCGTTTTACCTACGATATCAGCGGCGTGCTGGAAGCCGAAGTGACGGTGCTGGCCACGCAGGAACGCCACAAGATGGTCATCAGCGACAACGCCGGCGTGATGACGGCCGAGCAGATCGAACAGCGCTTCGCTGAACTGGCCGACCTGAAGATCCACCCGCGCGACCAGCTGGAAAACCGCACCCTGGTCTCGCGCGCCGACCGGCTGTACGAGCAGTCGCTGGGCGACGTGCGCCAGTACCTGGCCGCGCATACGGCCAACTTCCAGGCCGCGCTGGAAACACAGGACCCTTCCACCATCCGCAAGGCGCGCGCGGCGCTGGACGAGGTCTTGCGCCAGGTCGAGAGCGAGAGCTTCCTGTAAATGGACGGCGGCATCGACAAGCGGCGCAGCCTGTGGGACATCCTGGGCACGGAGCCGACCGGCGACGAGCGCGCCATCAAGCGCGCCTATGCGAAACGCCTGAAGGTCACGCGGCCCGAAGACGACCCGCAAGCGTTCCAGGAACTGCGCGACGCGTATGAATATGCGCTGCACCATGCGCCGCGCTTTGCCGCGGAGCTGGCGGAAATGCAGGACAATTCGTCACTGCCTGATGCCGAAGACGAGCGTTCCGGACCAGTGGCGGAAATGCCGGGGTCAGACCCGTCGGGGGAGCGCGTTCCAATGGAACGCACTCCGATCCCGCAGGGACTGACCCCAGTTCTTGCCGTTGGGTTGAAAGCGGACGAAGGTCCAACGGCCTCCTTGCCAGAACATCAGCCGCCAGCCGAACTGTGGGGCATCGTTGAAAACACCATCCTCCCACCTCCAGCCGAGCTATGGGGCGTGATCGATACGCCGCCGCCTCCTGAATTGTGGGGCGTGGTCGAGATCGACCCGGCCGAAGAAGCGGCCAGTATCTGGCAGTCCTGCCTCGACCAGCTGCAGCAGCTTGACGCCGAGCAGGCGCTGGCGCATGTCCTGCAAGACCAGGCCCTGCTGAAACTCGACGTGCGCGAGGAATTCGAACTGTGCGCGCTGCGCTACTGCGCCAGCGAAAACTACAACATCGACCTGCGCGACACAGTATTTGAAGCGCTGGGCTGGAACCACGACTTTTCCTACCTGGCGCGCAGCCATGGCGACCTGGTGCGCAGCGCCGTGCAGCGCTACCGGGCCGACCAGTCGTTCATGCACTTCATCGATTTCGGCCAGAACTATCCGGGCCTCGACTGCATCATGTCGCAAAAGCCGCCATCGGCCTATGCGCGCCAGCTGTTCGATGAAAAATTCACGAAACAGCTGCGCGAGCTGCTGTACACGATACGCTGGCATCACGGCGAGATGCTGGCCTACAAGCTCGATACCGAACAGTTCGAGCGCTGGGAGCATGCGGTCTTTTCCAAGCGCTATTTCAGGCAGACGGCCTTGCAATCGGCCGGCCTGGGCATGGTGCTGCATTTCATGCTGTCGGGGGTGCTCAGCGTGGCCGGCATGAAACTCGACGACATCGGCAGCAAGGCCAGCCTGTTCGGCTTCCAGGCGCTGGCGTTTGCGCTGCTGGCCATGCTGGCGTTCCGATGGCCGGCGCCCCTGTTCGACAAGCTGCAGGCAGCCAAGCAGTGGGCGGACCAGCGCATGCCTGCATTGCAGGCGCGTCCCGGCCTGCTGCAGCTGGCCTGGATCGTCCCGTTCATGCTGGTGTCGCAGCTATTGTTCGTGCGCGGCGCGGACCCTGCCCTGCGTATCGCCACCGCCGGCGCGCTGTGCGTGCTGGCCCTGCTGGCGTTTGCCGCCAACCGCGCGCTGCTGCAAGGCTTGCTCGGCTACGCGGTGGGCGTGTCGCTGTTTGCCAGCATCTTCATGAGCGGCAAGGGATCGGAGGGACTGGCGATCAGCGACAGCATGATGCTGGTGTTCTGCCTGCTGGTGCTGTCGCTGCGCACGGCCAATGGCCTGTATGCGCAATGCGGCTGGCCGGAGGCCATGCTGCCGCGCTTGCGCGCCGCGTGGGGTATCGGCTGCCTGACCGGATTGACGGCGCTATACGTCCATCCGGCGAACGCAAACGTGCTGGGCGCCCTGCTGTTCGTGTGGGCCTGCGTGGGCATGCTGTTTGCCCCCGTCGACCTGCGCTGGAAGTCGGCCTGGCCGCTGGTGGTGACGCCGGCGCTGGCCACCTTTCTGCTGGCCGGCCAGCCATCTGGCGCGCCATCGCCCACCATGGTCAAGCTGGGCGCCGTGCTGGCGCTGGCGGTCCTGTATTTCACCTTGCTGCACCTGTACCGCATTTACCGGCTATCGAAAGCCGGAAACGGGCTGTCATAATCAGTCCACGAGTTCAACGCAACCATTCAACATTGAAGCCTGCACCATGTCCACACAAACGAATTTATTTGACGATCCCCAGCCCGAACCGACCGAACCCGATGCGCCGGTGGTGTTCGACGGCGAAGCACTGACCCTGTCCACCTTTGCCGAGCGCGCCTATCTCGACTACGCCATCTCGGTGGTCAAGGGCCGTGCCCTGCCCGACGTCTGCGACGGCCAGAAGCCGGTGCAGCGCCGCATCCTGTACGCGATGAATGAACTGGGCCTGAACGCCACCGCCAAGCCGCGCAAGTCGGCCGCCGTGGTCGGCGACGTGCTGGGCAAACTGCATCCGCACGGCGACCAGTCGGTGTACGACGCGCTGGTGCGCATGGCGCAGGACTTTTCGCTGCGCTATCCGCTGATCGACGGCCAGGGCAACTTCGGCTCGCGCGACGGCGACGGCGCCGCCGCCATGCGTTACACGGAAGCGCGCCTGACGCCGATCGCCAAGCTGCTGATGGACGAAATCGGCATGGGCACGGTGGACTTCCAGCCCAACTACGATGGTTCGACGGAAGAGCCGAAGCTGCTGCCGGCGCGCCTGCCGATGGTGCTGCTCAATGGCGCCTCCGGCATCGCCGTGGGGCTGGCCACCGAGATCCCGTCGCACAACCTGGCGGAAGTGGCCAAGGCGGCGGTGGCGCTGATCCGCGATCCGAAGATGACGCACGCCGAGCTGATGACCTTTATTCCCGGCCCGGACTTTCCGGGCGGCGGCCAGATCATCACCCCGGCCACGCAGATCCAGGACATGTATGCGAGCGGGCGTGGCAGCATGAAAGTGCGCGCACGCTGGAAGATCGAAGAGCTGGCGCGCGGCCAGTGGCAGGCGGTCGTCACCGAACTGCCGCCCGGCACCTCGTCGCAAAAGGTGCTCGAAGAGATCGAAGAGCTGACCAATCCGAAAATCAAGCTGGGCAAGAAAGCGCTGTCGCCAGAACAGGTGGCGCTGAAAGCGATGGTCCTCAATTCGCTCGACACCATTCGCGACGAATCGGGCCGCGCCGCGCCGGTGCGCCTGGTGTTCGAACCGAAGTCGAAAAACCAGGACCAGACCGAATTCATGCTGATGCTGCTGGCGCATACCTCGCTCGAATCGTCGACCTCGATCAACCTGGTGATGATCGGCGGCGACGGCCGTCCGCGCCAGAAAGGGCTGGGCGACATCCTGCGCGAATGGATCGCCTTCCGTTTCGAAACCGTCACGCGCCGCACCGGCTACAAGCTGGGCAAGGTGCGTGACCGCATCCATATCCTGGAAGGCCGTGAAGCGATCCTGCTCAATATCGACAAGGTCATTTCCATCATCCGCAATTCGGACGAACCGAAGGCGGCGCTGATCGAGGCGTTCAGCCTGTCCGAGCGCCAGGCCGACGATATCCTGGAAATCCGCCTGCGCCAGCTGGCGCGCCTGGAAACGATCAAGATCCAGCAGGAGCTGGCCGAGCTGCGCAAGGAAGAAAAGTCGCTGCAGGACCTGCTCGACAACCCGGGCTCGATGAAGCGCGCCATCATCCGCGAGATCGAAGCGGACGCCAGGCAGTTCGGCGATGCGCGCCGCACGCTGATCGAAGAAGCCCAGAAAGCCGTGGCCGAACAGAAGGTGGTCGATGAAGCGGTCACCGTCATCATTTCCGAAAAAGGCTGGGTGCGCGCGCGCACCGGCATCGGCCACGACGCGGCCCAGTTCACGTTCAAGGCCGGCGACGCGCTGCATGGCGCGTTCGAATGCCGCACGGTCGACACCCTGCTCGGCTTCGGCAACAACGGCAAGATCTATTCGGTGCCCGTATCCGCGCTGCCCAACGCACGCGGCGACGGCGTGCCGATCACGACCTTGTGCGACATGAGCGGCGGCACGCCCGGCAACGCCGTGCGCATCCTGCACTACTTTGCAGGCAATGGCGCCACCAGCCTGCTGCTGGCCACCAGCGCCGGCTACGGCTTCGTGGCCAAGGCAGGCGACATGGTCAGCCGGCTGAAAGGCGGCAAGTCCTTCATCACGCTGGACGACGGCGACGTGCCGCTCGAACCGAAAGTCATCCTCGATGCAGCCAGCGCCGTGGCCTGCGTAACCGAGGGCGCGCGCCTGCTGGTATTTGGCCTGGACGAAATGAAAATCCTGACCAAGGGCGGCACCGGCGTCAAGCTGATCGAACTGGAAGGCAAGGACAAGCTGCTGGCCGTGCAGCCGATCACCCAGCGCGGCGTGACCGTGTCCGGCATCGGCCGCGGCGCCAAGCCGCAGGATCTGCCGCTGGTGGCCAGCGGCCTGGCCGAGCATTTCGGCAAGCGCGCGAAGAAAGGCAAGGCGCTGGCGTCGAAGCTGAAGCCGGCCAAGATGACCGCCATCGGCTGATCGTCATCACGTGGCTCGCGTAGGTCCCGCAGGTCGGATTAGCGCGCAAGCGCGTAATCCGACAACACCGCTGGCCGCGTTAACAATGCTGTCGGAGTACGGCCTGCGGCCTGATCCGACCTACGCGGCATTCGCAGATCGGGTAATTTTTACCCCGCAGCAACCACTGGGGTCGGACCCTGAGGGTCCGACCCCAGACCTTGCCGTTGGGTTTATTGCACCTCATTCAAATAATTTTGCATATTGACCGCCGTTCCCCGTTATCCCTGCATGGCATGCATCGGCATGCCTGCACAATGACAGGAGAACCGGCATGGCCATCGCAGTTGCAAGCACTTCCCCATGCAGCCTTACCCCGGCCGAACGGCAGGTCGCCATCATGGCGGCCAACGGCGCGCCGTATAAAACCATCGCAAAGATGCTGGGCAAGTCGCCAGCTACCGTACGCAACCAGTTGCACGCCGTGTACCAGAAGCTGGACGTGGCAAACCGCACGGCGCTGGCATACAAGCTGCGCGTGGCAAGCTGACCGAAAGGTTTCGGTGCGTCAATGCCTGGCCAGCTTCAGTATTTCAGGCGTGGCCTCGATCACTTCAATCACGCGCTGCGGCACGCTGGCCATTTCGTCCATCAGGGCGTAGCGGTTGCTGCCCACGGCTTTCAGCTGTCCCGTCGGCCTGGTGGCCAGCGGCCTGTCATCGGGGCCGGGCATCAGCGTCGTCAGCTGGCCGTCCGCGCCAAACTCCAGGGTTTCGCGGCCGCGCCTCGCCGGTGGAAAAGCAAAGGCGTGGGTGGGACGATAAACCAGCACGCCAGCTTCATCTTCCTCAAAGGAATGGGTCCAGCTGCCCGCAACGGGCAGCGTGTGTTGCGCCGATAATGTCATCTTGTCCTCCCTGTCAGAATTGCGCGATCATGCCACCCAGGTCTTCAAGGCCATCGCCGGACGGCGACCATGCCGTGCCATCACAGGCCTTGTGGCACAGCGCGCCGTTGGTGCCGGTGACGAACACGTCGAGGCGGTCAGGTCCCCAGCTGACGGCGCGCGGGCGCGAGGTGCAGACGCCGCCCAGGCGTTCAAAACCATCCGGTGAAGGCGCCCATGCGGCGCCGTCCCAGGCCTTGTGGTACAGCGCGCTGTCGGTACCGATCACGAACACGTCGAGCCGGTTGTGCGCCCACGATACCGCTTCCACCTCGCCCACGCAGACGCCGCCCAGGCGCTCGAAGCCATCCATCGACGGCCCCCATTGCGCGCCATCCCACCACTTGTGATACAGCGCGCCATCGGTGCCAACGACGAACACGTCGAGGCGGTTCGCGCCCCAGGCCACCGCTTTTGGCGACGACAGGCACACGCCGCCGAGCCGTTCATAACCGGCCAGCGCCGTTCCCCAGGCGGCGCCATCCCACCACTTGTGGTACAGCGCGCGGTCAGTGCCGATAACGAACACGTCGAGGCGGTCCGGCCCCCACGATACCGCTTCCGGCTGTCCCAGGCAAACGCCGCCCATGGCATCGAAGCCGGTCAGCGACGGTCCCCACGCCGTGCCACCCCACCATTTGTGATACAGCGCGCGGTCGGTACCGACGACAAACACGTCGAGGCGGTTCGCTCCCCAGCTGACTGCCCGCGGCTCGCCCGTGCACAAGCCGCCCAGCGCTTCAAAACCGGTATCGGACGGCCCCCAGGCCGAGCCGTTCCACCACTTGTGGTACAGCGCGCTGTCGGTGCCGGTGACAAAAATATCGAGCCGGCCGGGTCCCCAGGCCACCGCCTGCGGCGCGCTGGTGCAGATGCCGCCCTGTGCCTCGAAGCCCGTGACGGACGGCTGCCAGGCCGCGCCATCCCAGGCCTTGTGATACAGCGCGCGGTCGGTGCCCAGCACAAAAATGTCGAGCCGGTCCGCGCCCCATGCCACCACGGGCGAGGAGTTCTGGCGCGGCGTGGCGCCGGTCCCGCCGCCACCGCCGCCTGTGCCGATGGCCGCGCGCGGACCATCGAGACAGGCCTGCATGCGCGTCACCTGGCCTTCTGTAAACATGAACATGGCCGGATCGTCGACATAATCCATGTAGTTCATGAACATGTCGCCATCCGGACCATTGTTGCACGACACTTGCGGAAACGATGGCTGGCCCGTATTCGGACCGCCCTGGTTCGGCGTGTCGTCCACATTGTCGGTGCCGGCGCAGCCGGTGCCGTCGTCGCCCCAGATATGGTTCAGGTTCAGCCAGTGTCCCACTTCATGCGTGGCCGTGCGGCCCAGGTGAAATGGCGGCGCGGCCGTGCCGATGGTGCCGAACGCCGACTGCAGGATCACGACGCCGTCGGTGTCATCGGGGCCGCCGGGGAACTGCGCATAGCCGAGCAGGCCGCCACCGAGCTGGCAGGCCCAGATATTGAGGTAGGACGCAGCCGGCCACGCATCGAGCCCGCCTGTTGCGTGCGACTTGACGGCGTCGTCCGCGCCAAACGACGTCACGCTGGTCTGGCGCCGCTCGATGCCGCTGGTCGGCGTGCCGTCGGGCGCCACGGTCGCCAGCGCGAATTCGACGCGCGCGTCGGCCGTGAACGGCAGGAATGGCGCTGGCGTACTGTCGACATCGGAGTTGGTGCGGCGGAAATCGCGGTTCAGCACCTCGATCTGGCTGGCGATCTGTTCGTCGGAGATATTCTGCGCGGCCGTATTCCATACCACATGCACCACCACGGGAATATGCGTCACGCCCGTGCGGCCCACCATGCCACGGCCTTCCTGGTACAGCAGCGCCATGTTTTCGATATCGTCGCGTACGCGTGCGTAGGCGGGGCTGTCGTTCAGCAGGCGGCGGTGCACGTCCATGGTAGCGCAGCGGCGCACCTGCGGCGTCGCGGGCGCCGGCCCGCCACCGCCGCCACCGTTGCCATCGCCGTCGTCCGGCATGTGTTTCGTGTTCGAGGTGCGCATGATATTTCCCTTTCAGTCAGTCAGGAAAATCACTATGGCATGGCGAATAGGGGGGGATTTGACCAGCATCAAGACTGGCATGGACTGCCGGCGAAAGGCACGGACGAAAAAAAAGACAGCCGAAGCTGTCTTTCATGCTGCAGGAGTGGCCTGCAGGCGGGAACTACGAATTACTTGGCTGCAGCAGCTTTGACTTCCGCGTCAGCCTTGGCTTTCACTTCCGCGGTTTTGGTTGCGGCAACGGCTTTGTCAGCGTTCGCTTCGACTTTTTCCTTGGCCAGTTTTTCGTCCGCTTTCACGGCCGCTTTATGGGCTTTGGCGTCGGCTTTGGCGGCTTTCTTGTCAGCCTTGGCCTGTTCTTTCATTTTATCTTCCGCATCGGCGTCAACGACATTGTCGTGTGCCTTGGCTTTGGTTTTGGCGGCCTTGTTGCTGGCGTCAGCTTTCTTTTCGTCAGCCTTGGCTTGTGCCTTGGCGACGTCTTCGTTAGCGTCGGCAGCGACTTTGGCTTCCTTGTTGACAGCCTTGTTCACGTCTTTTTGTGCGGAGTTCTGTGCGTTGGCAACTGGGGCCGTGGTTTGAGCCATGGCAGCGGTAGCAAATACGGTAGCGATCAGAGCGGCGAGTAATTTGTTCATGATGTGACCTTTCAATATGGTTTAAATTATTCTTACTAAAGGCGGGCAAAATGTTCAAAATTTGCCAGGCACTGCGCTGGTTTCTGTTGAAACACCGCAGTGGCATGACTTCATAGTAGAGATAAATCAAAAACCAGACAGTGCGCTAGCGCACCCAAGAGAGAAAACTATGCAAACAGGCAATTGCTCTCCATCGGGTACGATATCGCCGCCACCTTATGACAGCACCGCCTTCGCCGCATGGCGCGCCGCCACCCACTCTTCATTGGCCGGCTCCACGCCCACCACGATGCGGCTCTCCGGCGTGGAAATCACGCTGGCGTTGCCCGCATTGGCCTCGCCATCGAGCTCCGGGCCGACGAAACGCAGTTCATCGCAGATGCGCTGGCGCAGCACGGCGCTGTGCTCGCCGATCCCGGCCGTAAATACCAGCATGTCCAGCCCGCCGAGCACCGCCGTCAGCGCGCCGATCTCGCGCACGATGCGGCGCACGTACAGCGCCAGCGCGGCACGGATGCGCTCGCCGGTTGCGTCATCGCGGTCCTCCTGCGCCAGCAGCACGGGAGGATCGGCCGACACGCCCGAAATGCCCAGCAGGCCCGACTCGTGGTACAGCACATGCGCCACTTTTTCCAGCGACAGCTTTTCGATTTCCATCAGGTAGATCACGGCGCCCGGATCGAGCGCGCCGCAGCGCGTGCCCATCATCAGCCCGTCGAGCGCGGAAAAGCCCATGGTGGTGCCGACGCTGGCCAGGTTCTCCATCGCGCACAGGCTGGCGCCGCTGCCCAGGTGGGCCACGATCACCTTGCCGCGCGCAATGCTGCCAAAGCGCTGCTCCAGCACCAGCGACTGGTATTCGTACGACAGGCCATGGAAACCATAGCGGCGCAGTCCCCGCTCCCAGGCGTCGTAGGGCAGCGCCAGCATCTGCTCGACCTGCGGCACCGTGTGGTGAAACGCCGTGTCGAAGCACGCCACCTGGGCGATATCGGGGCGCGATTCGAGCAGCACCTCGATCGCCTCCAGCGCGAACGGCTGGTGCAGCGGCGCCAGCGGCACATAGGCCTTCAGGTCCGCCAGCACGGCGGCGTCGATCAGCACCGGCGCAAAATACTTGCTGCCGCCATGCACCACGCGGTGCGCCACCGCGTGCAGCCGCCGCCCCGCCAGCTGCGCCACCACTTTTTCGCGGATATGCGCGAGCGCCTCGTGGTGCGCCTGCTCCTGGGCGAACACCAGCGTTTCAGGGGGCAGGCCGCCGGCCCGGTAAATGGTTTTTTCACGGCCGATGCCTTCGACCTTGCCGCTCCATTCGGGCTGCTGCGCCACGCCGCCGTCATTCGCCGCAAACAGCGCGAACTTGATGCTCGACGAGCCGCAGTTGAGCACCAGGATCAGCGCGCCGTCGGTGTGATGGTCGCTCATGGCGGCGTGCTCCGGTAGTGGCTGGCCAGCAGCACGGCCAGCGCGCACGAGGCGATGCGGCTGGCGCGCGAGTCGGCGCGGCTGGTGAGAATAATGGGAATCTTCGCGCCCAGCACGATGCCGGCGGTATCGGCGTCGCCCATGTATTCGAGCTGCTTGGCCAGCATATTGCCGCTTTCCAGGTCCGGCACCAGCAGGATATCGGCGCGTCCGGCCACCTCGGACACGATGCCCTTGACGGTGGCCGCCGCGATCGACACGGCGTTATCGAACGCCAGCGGGCCGTCGAGGATAGCGCCCGTGATCTGGCCACGGTCGGCCATCTTGCACAGGGCGGCCGCGTCCAAGGTGGCCGGCATGGCCGGATTCACCGTTTCCACCGCGGCCAGGATCGCCACGCGTGGGCAGGCCACGCCGATCACGTGCGCCAGGTCGATCGCGTTGCGCACGATGTCGGCCTTGATTTCCAGGGTCGGCACGATATTGACGGCGGCGTCAGTGATGATGAACGGGCGCGGATAGGCCGGCGTCTGCATCAAAAAGCAGTGGCTGACGCGCCGCTTGGTGCGCAGGCCCGCAGTGGCCACCAGCACGGCCGACATCAGTTCGTCCGTATGCAGGCTGCCCTTCATCAGCGCTTCCACTTCGCCCTTGCCGGCCAGTTCGGCGCCGCGCGCGGCGGCCGCATGGCTGTGCTCGACGTCGTCGATGGCGATGGCTTCCAGGCTCAGGCCCGCAGCGGCGGCCACCGCTTCCAGGCGCGCACGCGGCGCCACCAGGATCGGCGTGATCAGGCCGGCCGCATGCGCGTCAAGCGCGCCGGCCAGGCTCAGTTCGTCGCACGGGTGCACCACCGCCACCTTGATCGGACCCTTGCTGCGCGCCTGCTCCACCAGGCGGCGCGTGCCGTCGCCATTGTGCAGCCGCACTTCCGGCAGGGTGGCGCGCGTGCGCTCTATCTGCTCGGCCGGTGCAATCACTTCGGCCACGCCATCGAGCACGATCTCGCCATGCTGGTTGACGCAGCGGCAGGCCAGCGTCACCTTGCGCGTGGCCGCTTCGCGCTCGGTGACGGTGACGCCGATATCGAGCGTGTCGCCGACGCGCACCGGCAGCAAAAAGCGCAAGGTCTGGCCCGTATAGACGGTGCCGGCGCCGGGCAGGCGCGTGCCCAGCACGGCCGAGATCAGGGCCGCGCCCCACATGCCGTGCGCGATCACGCCCTGGTAGCGCGACGAGGCGCCAAATTCGGCGTCCAGGTGCTGCGGATTGTCGTCGCCCGACATCACGGCAAACAGCGCGATATCGTCGGCGCTCAGGGTGCGCTGGATGCTGGCGCTGTCGCCGATGGCGATCTGCTCGAAGATGCGGTTGCGCACGATATTCAATTCATTGGTTGTCGTCATCTGATCCTTCATGCGGTAGCTGCGGATATGGCCGGCGCCTTGCCGGACACTGCGTGTTTCTTTTCGGCCTGGCTGGCTGCGGCGCGGCCGAACACGTCCAGCATCTGCGCCAGGCTGTCCTGCTCGTCCGGGGTGGGTGCGTCGAACATCGCGGTCACCTGTTCCAGGCCGGCGGCCATCTCGCGCACCGCCTGCGGGTGGGCGCGCGACAGCAGCACGGGGATGGCCGCCATCGTGGCATCGGCATCGTGCTGCATCAATCGCGCCTGGCGGCGCAGGATGGCGCGAAAATCATCCATGCGCAGGCCCTGTTCAAACAGCGGCTGCAGCAGTTTCAGGGTCAGGTTGAAGCGGCGCTCGTCGGCCGCCGCACGGAAGCGGTGGATGAAGAACAGCGCGCGCACGCCCGCCTCCACCAGCCCGCCCTGGTACACCTCGTCATCGAGCGCCAGTGCCGCACTGCTTGCCAGCGCGCTGTGTTCAGCCGTGATGCCGGGATGGGGGCGCGGCGCCACGCCGGCCCCCTGCCCCGCCAGTGCCTGCAGCAGCGGATTGCCGTAGACCAGGTCGAAGGTCTGTTCGGTGGCCGTGTCGCGCCAGTCGCGCCAGCTGTTCAGGCCCGCCGTGATGGCGGTGGAAAATGCCTGCTGCATCGCCAGCAGCGGATTGTCGGCCGCCACCGGCGCGCGCCGGGCGCGTACCTTGTCCGCTTCCTTTGCCACCAGTTTGGCCAGCGGGTTGCGGTCGTTCCAGCGCTCGTACGACATGCGCAGCGGGTGCATCAGTTCGAGCATGCGTGCCGATTGCGGCGTCACCACGGCGCGCACCCACGGCTGCATGAAGTTGCGGTACAGCGACAGGTTCACTTCCGAGATGCGCGCGGCGGTGGCGAACTTGCGGTCGCTTGCTTCATCCGGCTGCACGATGGCGCGCACATCGTCCACGCTGCGGTGTTCGACCGACAGCACATAGTCGCCGCTGGCCAGGTCCGCGTTGGGCGTGTCGGCCGTCTTGTCGACGATCTTCGCTTCATACACGCCGGCCGGCAGCAGGTTGATCAGGTCGATATTGCTGGCGAATTTCTGGTGTTCCTTGTGGCCCACCTTGCCGGAGACGAAAATGCCCAGATGGCCGATGCTGTCGTGCACGGAATAGACGATGGTCTGGTCGTGCAGCCGCACTTCGTCATCGTCGCGGTACAGGTCCGTGATCCAGCCCAACGCCTGCGGCGGCGGCGTGATGTTGTCGCCGTTCGAGCAGAACACGACGATCGGCGAGCGGATATTGCGCAGGTCCAGGCGCACGCCCTCGGAGGTGATCAGCTGGGCGGTCGCCAGGCGGTTGCCGATAAACAGATTGTCGACGATGTACTGCATCTCGACGGCGTTCAGGAACACATGGCCGCCCCAGTATTTTTCAAATTCCAGGTAGCGCGGCGCTTCCGTGTCGATGTTGGCATACAGGTTGTACTGCTTGCTCCAGTGGGTATTGGCCGGATTGAGCTTTTCGAAATTCTGCACCAGGTTGGCGCCGTCGAAGTGGCCGTTGCCGAGGTCGCCCGCCAGCGCGGTGGCCCAGCTGCCGCCCATCATGCCGCCCGAATAGCGCATCGGATTGCGGCCATGCCAGCCGGCCCAGTACGAGACGGGCGCGCCGGCCACAATAATCGGGCCAAACAGGTCCGGACGCATGGCGGCGGTCATCAATATCTGCCAGCCGGCCTGGCAGTTGCCGATCACGGCAGGTTTACCTCCGCTGTGCGGATGCAGGGCGATGACTTTTTCCAGGAACGCGACCTCCGCATGCATCACGTCTTCCACCGTCTGGCCCGGCACGGGGTCGGGCAGGAAGCCGACGAAGTAGCACGGATGGCCGGCGCGCAGCGCCACGCCGATCTCGCTCTCGGGCTTGAAGCCGCCGATGCCGGGACCGTGGCCGGCGCGCGGATCGACCACCACGAACGGGCGTTTCGATGGATCGGGTTCGGGCAGGTCCGGCGCCAGGATGCGCACCAGGCCATAGTTGACGGGGCGCGGCAGGTCCGCGCCCGTCATCACGATGGCGGCCGGAAAATCGAGCACGTTCGGTATGTCTTCGACCAGGTGTTCCTGGTACTGGTTGCCGCGCTTGCGCATCACGTCCGCGTACAGCACGATGCGCTGCCACGAGTCGCGCGCGTAGTCGCCCAGCATGCCCAGCGAAGGCACGCCACCGGTGGCGAAAAATGGTGAGGCTGGTGTTTTCATGGGTATCCTTTATTGATGCTTTCAGCGTTGCTTGACATTGCCGTGCCCGGCCAGCTGGCCAGGCAGATGCTGCTGCAATCGATTAGTTGAGGATGTTGTAGCCGCCGTCGACATACAGCGTGCCGCCCGTGATCGAGCGTGCGCCGTCGCCGGCCAGGAAGGCGCACAGGGCGCCGACGTCATCGATGCTGGCCAGGCGGCGCATCGGCGAGCGCGCTTCGGCGTCGGCCAGCAGGCGGTCGAAATGGGCGATGCCGGAGGCGGCCCGCGTGGCCAGCGGCCCCGGTGAAATCGCATTGACGCGGATGCCGGCCGGACCGAGTTCGGCCGCCAGGTAGCGCACCGACGCTTCCAGCGCGGCTTTGACGGGACCCATCAGGCCGTAATCGGCGATCACCTCTTCGGCGCCAAGGTAGGTCATCGCCATCAGGCTGCCGCCCTGTTTCATCAGCGGCTCGGCCAGTTTCGCCATGCGCATGAACGAGTGGCACGAGATATCCATCGCCTGCGCAAAACCGTCGGCCGAGCTGTCCGTCACGCGGCCGTGCAGGTCCTGTTTCGGCGCAAACGCGATCGAGTGCACCAGGAAATCGAGGCCGCCCCACTGCCGTTCGATCTGCGCGAACAGCGCGTCAAGCTGGCCCGGCACGGACACGTCGAGCGGCGCCGTGATGGCCGCACCCAGCTGCTGCGCCAGCGGCTCCACATGCGGGCGCGCCTTGTCGTTCAGCCAGGTCAGCGCCAGATCCGCACCGGCCGCACGCAAGGACCGCGCGCAGCCCCAGGCGATGCTCTGGTCATTGGCGATGCCGACCACCAGGCCGCGTTTTCCCTGCAAACCGAATAGTGGCTGTGTCATATGCCTGCCCTCACGGTCGCTGCGGCAGCAGCGCCGGCCACGGCGTGGCGGCGCTGATGCAGCGCGGGGCGCCGGTATTGAGCTTGCGGGCACAGGTAGCCAGGGTGACGCTGCCGATGCAGGCATACGGCAGCAAAATGGGCGTGTGGGGATTGAGTTGGTCGAACGCGCCAGGCGCGCTGTCGTGCATCTTCATGTCTGTGGCTTTTCCGTCTGGGTTCCAAAAATTGGCAACAGCTTGACGGTGCGTCCGGAAGGCATGGTGCGCACGGTCAAGATACCTTGATACGGGGCAACTATAACGGCGTTTGCGGCAATGCAACATTGATCTGAATCAAATTCTACCGCAATACCATGACCGTGCCATGACAGTGCGCCTATTGTGCGGCGCACTGTCCAACGCACTAATTGAGTATCAGATCGATGTCTTCCGATATATTCGACAATTCAGGCTCCGGGCTGTTATTCAGTATCCATGCCACCAGCCTGCCGTGTTCGACGATTTCCTTTCTTGAATAGACCAGGGTGAAATACTCCATGCGCTCCATCTGATCTTCCGGCACCGGGCGATTGCGCTGGTTTTCGGGAACATCCTCGAAATAATAGCGCGATGTGTTTAGCGCCGGATATTTCTCCAGCAAGTAAGCATCGAGTTTATAGGGGCTACCATCGTGGCTGCGACTGCGGCTGAACAGATCGTCGCGCGATATGCCCGTGATCTGCAGGCTCCTGACCGTGTCTTTCAACTGCGCATATCCCTGTTTGGTGGTGGCAAACTCGCCACTGACAATTTCCTCGCCCTGCTGCATTTTTCGAATCACGGCAAGGCGCACATGGTCGCCGTGGATTTCGGTGACCTTGAATACGAAATACTGATTTTCCATGCTCTGGCTGCCGTTATGCCCGCGGCGCTTGCTGAACACAAAGCTCCCCAGTTTCAACGCATGTTCAGGCGTGGCAATCGCTTTTTTCCACAAGTACGGGTCCACCACCATGCGCTTGATGGCATACACGGCGATCAGGGCGACAATCGCGATTATCAGTATTTTTTTCATGGCGGCTCAGCGCTTCGGTGTGCCGGCATACAGGTCGATAATGGTGCTGATGCCGTCCTGGCAGACCGAGCAGAAGGTCTCGCTGCGGTCGAACATGATGCACTGCATCTCGGGGCGGTAGTAGCCGGTCGATTCGTAGTTGGCGCCTTCGAACGCGCCCACCGCATGGCGCTGCGGCGCCTTGGAAAACAGCTGCTCCGTGTGCGCCAGGTCGGCTTTGAACAGCGCGCTCATTTCGCTTTCCGGGCGGTTGGCCGCGCGCAGGGCGGCGCGTTGCTTCTGGTATTCGCGTGCATGCTCGTCATAGACTTCCTTGGGCCATGGCGTGGGTAGCGGCGTGCCGGCCTTCACATGGCTTTTCCATTTCAGCCTGGCCGGGTCGCGCAGCGCGGTGGCGTTTGGCTCCCACGGTTCCTGGCGTTCGCCATTCGACTGGTAGGCCACCGGCGAAGTGTAGTACTCGTCGGCCAGGCCCGCAAAATGGTGGCCGAATTCGTGCACGAACAGGTAGTTGGCCCAGTCGTTATTGGCCGCCGCCGTACTGAACTGGCCGAAGATGCCGCCGCCGCCATAGGTGTCGTTGTTGACGAGGATTTCGATGAATTCATATGGGGCATACTGCGCCAGGTCGCGCAGCGCACGGTTGTCGGTGGTCAGTACATAGCGCTCGCTGCCGAAAATATCGTAGCGCGTGCCCAGCGGCGAGGCGTGATGCACGCCGGTCGAAGGACGCGACACGCCCGACTCCCGGGTCGGCGCGGCCATGGCCCACACATTGAAGTCCTGCGCCCGCTCGCGGAATGGCGAGACGGTAAACAGATGGTCGGCCAGCTTGCGCGCCGTTGCTTCAAACTTGCCCATTTCGGCCGCCGTATAGCCGTCGCCCAGGATCAGCAGATCGACCTTGTCGGGCGAGGCGCCGCTGACGCGGATCGGGATCGGCCTGACGGGTGCCGACGGCTGCTGGCGGATCACGTCCTGCGCCTTCGGGTCGACATCGGTGGACCAGACGATGGAAAACAGGCCGCGCTCGTCGCGCTTCAATATGCGCACGCGCACCGGCTGCTCGGGCTGCGGAAAGCGCACCGATTCCTGGAACGCGCGGGTGGTGGTTTTCGCTTCGTCGGTACTGCTCCATTCGCCGAAGATGGTGGAAAAGCCGCGCGAATACAGCAGCTTGCCCGTCTTGATGTCGACCACTTCCACCATGTTCACGCCACGGTTGCTGTCGTCGACGGTGCGCGCCATATTGCCCGGCCACGGCAAGGGCTCGACCAGCACGCGCTCGACCGCATAGTGCTCGCCCAGCACATTGCCGCTGTGCTGGTAGTCGAGGCGCATGGTGGCCGGCTGCGCCGCCTGCGCTGCGGGAACGATGCAGGCGGCCAGCGCCAGCGCGGAGAGGAAAGATCGGATGAAAGTGGGCTGCATGGCATTCCTGAAGACGGAGTTGGACACGGCAAACGGCAATCGTTCGCTGCGGCACATTGTAGCGACAAAGGCGGCGGTTTTGATTGAAGAGCTTGCTACAATTGCAGGGCGATGGCCCGGTTTCAGGCCGTTTGATACTGAAAGGTAATGATGTGAAGCAAACGGACTTGTTGAATACCTCACCCCTGCCCGGCTTTCTCGACGGCGGCGGCGACATGGGTGCGCTGATGCGCCAGCACGACTGGGCCTCCCACCCAATGGGCGTGCCCGAACACTGGCCGTCGCTGCTCAAATCGACGCTGCGCCTGCTGTTGACCAGCAATCACCCGATGTTCATCTGGTGGGACGACGACTTGTACCAGTTCTACAACGACGCCTACCGGCGCACGCTGGGACCGGAGCGCCAGCAGGCGGCCCTGGGCCAGCGCGGACGCGACTGCTGGACCGAGGCCTGGCACATCATCGGTCCCGAGATCGACTACGTCATGGCCGGCAAGGGTGCGACCTGGCATGAAAATGCGCTGGTGCCCGTGATCCGCCACGGCAAGCACGAAGATGTGTACTGGACCTACGGCTACAGCCCGATACAGGACGAAGATCGGGTGCAGGGCGTGCTGGTAGTCTGCACCGACGTCACCGAGGAAATCCGCATTCGCGAAGGCATGAAGCAATCGTATGCGGCGGTGATCGATTCGATGGACGAAGGGCTGGCAGTGATCCAGATTATCGTCGACGACGCCGGCGCGCCCGTCGACTACCTGTTTTTGGAAGTCAATCCGGCGTTCGAACGGCAGACCGGCCTGGTCGACGCGCTCGGCAAGACCGCCAGGCAACTGGTGCCGAACCTGGAGGAGCGCTGGTTCCAGATCTACGGCAAGGTGGGGCTGACGGGCGAACCGATCCGCTTCATGGAAGGCTCGGAGCCGATGAACCGCTGGTTCGACGTCTACGCCATCCGCGTCGGGCCGGCGGCCGACAAAAAGGTCGCGCTGATGTTTCGCGACGTGAGCGAGCGCACGCGCACCGAACAGGCGCTGCGCGAAGCGGACCGGCGCAAGGACGAATTCCTGGCCATGCTGGCGCATGAATTGCGCAATCCGCTGGCGCCGATTTCGGCGGCGGCCAACCTGCTGCAGCTGGCCAGCACCGACCCGGCCCGGGTGCAGCAGGCCAGCGCCGTGATCGGCCGCCAGGTGCGCCATATCAGTGGCCTGATCGACGACCTGCTCGATGTGTCGCGCGTCACGCGCGGCATGATACCGCTGGTTAAAGTGCGCACCGATATCAAGCGCGTGATGGCCGACGCGATCGAGCAGGTGCGCCCGCTGATCGAAAGCCGCGGCCACCGCCTGACCGTGCAGACGCCGGCCGCCTCGGCGCTGGTTTCGGGCGACCCGAAACGGCTGGTGCAGGTCGTCGCCAACCTGCTCAACAACGCAGCCAAGTACACGCCGCATGGCGGCGATATAGCGCTCAATCTCGATGTCGATGGCGAGCATGTCCGGCTGGCCGTGATCGACAACGGCATCGGCATGACGGCCAGGGTGCTCGAACACGCGTTCGACCTGTTCGTGCAGGCCGAGCGCGAAACCGACCGCTCGCAAGGTGGCCTGGGGATCGGCCTGGCGCTGGTGAAAAGCCTGGTGGAGCTGCATGGTGGCGAGGTAGCGGCCTGCAGCGATGGCCTGGGCCTGGGCAGCCGCTTCACGATTTGCCTGCCGCATCTGCAGGAAGAGGAGGAGCGAACTGCCTTGCAGGCGGCAGCCAGGCAGGAGCGCGCAGCCGGCTGGGCGGCGCTTCAGGTGATGGTAGTCGACGATAACGTCGATGCGGCCGAGATGCTGGCCATGTTCCTGGAGACCACGGGGCACCAGGTGGCCATCGAACACCATGCGCTGGAGGTCATCGAACGCGCGCAGGCGGCGCCGCCCGATGTCTTCCTGCTCGATATCGGCCTGCCCGACCTGGACGGCTATGCGCTGGCGCGCCAGATCCGCGCCGTACCAAAGCTGGCCGGCGCGGTGCTGGTGGCGATTACCGGCTATGGCGACGAGCAGGCCAGGCAGGAGGCCAGCGCGGCCGGCTTCGACCATCACTTCGTCAAGCCGATCGAGACCGCCAGGCTGATGGAACTGCTCGATACCCTCGCTATATCCTGAGTCTTATTTGTAGCGGTACAAAGGCTGGCGCAGCTGGATCGGACGGATATCGAGGCGCAGCTTCAGCACCGAATAGGCTTCCGCTTCGGTCGAGCTGTAGCCAACGCTGTTGACGGTCTTGCTGAACCTGAACTCGAAACCGAGGTCTGGATACGGGTCGCGCGGATTGCCGAAGGCGATGCCGATCGCTTCCTGCTGGGCGTTGTCGATCAGGTTGCCCATCAGGTCGAGCACCGCGTTATTGCCCAGGATATCGTTGGTAAACACCGGTTCGCGCATGTCGGGCTGGTTCGGATCGAGCTTGTTGTCGGCCTTGTCCGGCGACGGCGTGAATGCCTTGGTGATCAGATTGAATTTGTCGCCCCGGTCCAGGTAGCTGATGGCCGCATTGCTGATATTGAAGTTCTTCACGCCACGGTCGCTGATGGCGCCGGACAGGTCGATCAGCAGCGCGCCGCTGTAGCCGATCACTTCCACTTCACGTTTGGCGTCGACGATCATGGCGCTGTTTTCATCGATGCCAAGGCCGATGTGATAGCCCTTTTTCAGCATCACGGGAATCATGCGCGCAAAGCGTCCGCGCACCAGCAAGTGCTGGTCGACAAACACGTCGCTGCCGATAAAGCCGAGGCCCGGCGCGATCTCGCGGCCGTCCGTCACCCCCATTTTCAGCATGTCGAGCACCGGGCGCGCGTCGTAGAACATGGTGGTGCTCATGATGGCGGCGCCCGCGCTGGAACCGGCGATCACGCCGCCATTGCGGTACACCGACCAGATGGCCTCCAGTGCCGCCGTGCGGCTGCCGTCCGGGCGCAGCAGCGCCTGCGTGATGCGGCCCTGGTCGCCGCCGGCAAAATAGATACCGCTGGCCGACTTGATCTGGGTGACGATGGCCGGATCTTCGGCCGCCTTGCGGTAGTCGCTGTTGGCCAGCTTCACGCCCAGCGGCACAAAGAAGGCATCGGCGCCATACTGATTGAGCTTGGCCATGATGCTGGCGCCCGATTTTTCGGGATTGATCGAAGCGGACGCCATCACGGCGATGCGCGCGCCCTTGCCGCCGGCCAGATCGACGATGCGCTGCCACACTTCCGCATTGTCGGCGCGCAGGCCGCCGCCGATGATCACCAGCGTGCCTTGCGGTGCATTGGCGGGGACGGCTGGCGCGGGGGCGGCCAGCACGGCCTGCATGCCGGTGACGGCCAGCGCCACCGTCAGCACAAAGGCGGTGCACATTTTTTGAAACGGGATTGCGATGGGTTTCATGATGCCTTTCAAATGCCTGGAAAACGGCGCGCGCAGCACGCGCGCCGCAAACTGCAACTGCCTTGTTATTTGAAACTGTAGTTTGCGCTGGCATAAAAACGCCGGCCGCGCGGATCCGTATAACTCGGATCATAGCCCGAGATAAAGAAATACGCCTGATTCGAATAGGGCGGGCTGGTGTTGAACAGATTCTGTATGCCCGCGCGCAGCTTGAACTGCTTGCTGACGGCATAGGCGCCGGACATGTCCCAGATCGTGTAGGCCTTGACCCGGTTGGCCGCCACCACGCTGCCATCATCGATATTGATGGCCGAGTTCTGGTCGCGGTAGCCGGTCGAATAGGTGTTCGACAGGCTGGCCGAGTACGGACCCAGGTCCCAGTCCAGGGTGATCGTATGGCGCCAGCGCTGCACCACGCCGTCGGTGACGAAGGTATTGAGATTGCTGATATACGAGTCGCCAGGGCTGGTCTGGATTTTCGAGGCCAGCACATAGGTGCCGCTCAGGTGCCCGCCAAAACGTCCCCACGCCGTTTTCACGCCGTGCAGGTCCGCCGTCAGGTCGATGCCCGAGGCTTTCTGCGCGCCGCGGTTTTCCTTGCGCAGTTCGATATAGTCGATCAGGCCATCTTCATCGCGGTGCACCAGCTCGCCGTATTTTTCCAGGTTGGCCAGGATGATATCGTCGCCGATCTCGCTGATCAGGTTGGTGCGCTTGATGTTCCAGTAATCCGCACTGAAGGTCCAGTTCTTGCTCGGTTCGAGCACCAGGCCGGCCGAAAACTGGCGGCTGCGCTCTGGTTTGAGCTTGTCGTTGCTGTAGCGCCGCGTATCCCAGTTGTCGGCGCAGACGGAATAGTCATTGCCTTCTTCGGCGCAGTAGACCGGATCGGGCAGGGTCGCCGTGCTGCTGTAGACGGTAGGACGGTGCAGGTCCGACATCGACGGCGCGCGGAAGCCCTTGCCGGCCGAGGCGCGCATCAGCACCTGCTTGTTCGGCATGAAGGTGAGACCGATCTTCGGACTCAGGGCGCCGCCCACCTGCTGGTAATGGTCGTAGCGGCCGGACAATTGCGCCTGCCACTGCTTGGTGAACGGCAGCAGCAGCTCGCTGTAGATGGCCTGCACGTTGCGGCTGTCGCTGGTGGCCACGCCGCCTTCGGGCGCCGCGTCGTTGTTGATATTGTCGCTCATCAGCAGCGCCGAAGGACGAAACTCGGTGCGCTCGCGCCGCACTTCGCCACCCACCGCCAGCGCCAGGTCGCCGCCACCCATCGCGGTCAAGGCGCGCGAGACCTTGAAGTCGAGCGAATCCATGGTGCCGCGCGCATGGCGCACTTCGTCGTTGACCTGGATGCTGTCGAGCAGTGCCTTGCCTTCCGCACTGGACGGGCCGAACGGATTGATGCGGCCGTCCGCGATGCCTTCGAGCAGCTGGTCGTACAGCACATAGCCGTGCGTGTCGCGGTCCTTGACCACGTTGACGCTGTGGTTCAGGCCCACGTCGTAGTCCCAGCCGGCCACGGTGCCGGTGGCGCCCACCACATAGCGCTGGCTTTCGCTGGTCAGCTCGCTGGTGCGCATGCCCGCTTCATTGAGGCGCATGCGCAGTTCCAGTTCGCTGCCCACCGGTTCGCCGTCCTCGTCGAGCGCGGTATCGAAACCGGCATTGGCCAGCTGGGGAACGCGGCTCGCATCGAGATAGCCGATTACGCGCGCCGACGAGCCCACGTAATAGGTGCGCGAGCGGCTCAATGCCGCTTCCGCATACAGCTGGTGATCGTTGTTGATCTTGAACACGCCGCGCGTGAGCAGGTTCTGCTTGTCCGACTTCGGATACAGCTCGGTGTCGCCCATGTAGTCATAGGTACAGCCATCGACGCCGCCGGTGCCGTTCGGCAGGTACAGATTGGCCGGCGGCGCGCAGTTCGGGATCGCGAAGTTGATCTGGCGGTTCGTGACCGGCTGGCCGTTGAGCAAAAAGCCGTTGTCCTGCAGGTGCGTGCGCTGGGCGCTGGTCAGGCGGATATTGGCCGGGCTGGTAAAGCTCGACAGCAAGTGGCCGAGGCGCTGCGGTATCTGCAGGTTCGGGATGAACTTGCGCTGCGAGGTGCTGAGGCGGTCGGTCTTCTGCAAGTCCAGCACGGCGAACACATTGTAGCCGTCAGTCTCCACATTGCCGAAGCCGGCCGTGATGCTGGCCGTGCGCTTGCCGGCGCCGCCTTCGTCGGTGCGGCTGCCATACACGTTCAGGTCCACGCCCTGGTAATCCTTGCGCGTGATGAAGTTGATCACGCCGCCGATGGCGTCGGTGCCGTACAGCGCGGAGGCGCCGTCGAGCAGCACTTCCACGCGCTGCAGCGCGGCGGCCGGAATATTGTTCAGGTCCACCCCCGTGTCGTCGCCGGGCGAGGCGAAGTTGGCCATGCGCCGGCCATTGAGCAGCACCAGCGTCGACGAGGTGCCCACGCCGCGCAGGTTGGCGCTGTTGAAGCCGCGCTGGTCGCCGCCCACGTTGATGCTGGCGCCATCGGTCAGGCCGCCCACGTTGGCCGACACGCGCGCCATCAGTTCGGCCGCCGTCGTCACGCCGGCCTTTTCGATATCGGCGCGCGTGATCACCTGCACCGGCAGCGCGGTTTCCGATTCGAGCCGCTTGATGGCCGAGCCGGTGATTTCCACGCGGCGCAAGGCCGGATCGATGTCGTTTTCCAGCGTTTGCGCCAGTGCGTTGGTGCCCAGCATTCCCAGCGCCGCCGTCACGCCCAGCATGCCCAGCGCCAGGCGCACCGAGCGTGCCAGCTCGGATTCGCGCGGCAGGCTGCGCTTGCCTTGATGTTCTACTTGCATATGTATGCTCCCAATGGTGGTAACCCTGATTTTTTATATGGACTGCTTTTTTTTTGCACTGCTGTTGCCCTGCTTTACTGCGGATTTCCTGGGGCCCTGCACGCCATGTTCGCCGCCATACAGATAGGCGGCAATGACATCGCTCAGGCGCGCGGCCTTTTCGACATTGCCCTTGTTCGACACCATCAGCGCCACCGCCAGCGCCTCGATCATGGCCAGCGCCGTGCTGGCGCTGCTGGGCAAGACGGGATGGGTGCTTTGCGCATACAGCGCCTGGTCGGCCAGTTCGGCCAGCGGCGAGGCCGGCGAATCGGTCAGCGCCACGATATGGGCGCCACGGTCGCGCGCGAAGCTGGCCAGGCCGATGCAGTCGAGCGTATAGCGCGGGAACGAGATCACCACCAGCACATCGTGCGCCGTCAGGTTGACCAGGTGGCCGGCCGCCACTTCCGAGCCGCCGATGCCCACCACTTCCACCACATGCGGGCAGAATGGCTGCAGATGCTGCACCAGCATGCCGGCCAGGTTGGCCGACAGGCCAAAACCCATCACATACACGACCTTGGCGCGCGTCAGGCGCTGTACCACCGCCTGCATCTGCGCCAGCGACAGGCCATCGGCCGTGGCGGCGATATTGGCGGCGGCATATTCCAGGCTTTGCGTGACGGGCGAGGTGGCGCGCGCGCGATGTGCGATGGTGTGGCGCAGCTTGTCGACCGGCTGCAACAGCGACTGCAGCGTTTCGGCCATGGCGCCGCGCATGGCCGAATAATTCTTCTGGCCGATATCGCGCGCAAAGCGGCTGATGGTGGCGGTCGATACCTGGCAGCTGTCGGCCAGCTCCTCGATGCCCAGCGCCGTGACGCGCAGCTGGTTGCGCAGCAAATAGTCGGCGATCTGCCGGTGCGACGCCGAGCCGCTGGCCAGCACGCGCATCAGCGTCTGCCCCAGCACAGACTGCGCAAACGCCGCATCCGGCGCATGCACGCCGGGGACGCTGGAGGCAGGACTGGCGGTTGACTTCATGGTGCTGGCGGCCTGTGATTTTGCATGTAGTGACATGCAGCGCCTGTCGAACCAGGTTCGAAAAACGGCTGCTGGAATCCACTGTACTCATATCAAAAACAAAACTCAATGAATTTTTGTAAAAGGATTTTCATTTATTTACTTAGTGAAAATAATGCTACATAATCGACCAAAATCCACCCATTCTGCCCCGTTTTGGAGCGCATCATCATGCAAGTTCGCCAGCATCCCATCTCCACGCCGCACGCCAGCGTTGCCTATCAACTCAGCAGTTTTCACTTCGGTATCGACGCTGCCAGCAGCCGCAGTGGAAAAAAAGTGTATATCCAGGCCGCCCTGCATGCGGACGAAGTGCCGGGCATGCTGGTGTCGCAATTCCTGCGGCGCGAACTGCTGGCGCTGGAAGCTGCCGGCAAGATCCATGGCGAAATCATCTTGGTGCCGGCCGCCAATCCGATCGGCCTGGCGCAGGCCATCCACGGCGCGCCGTTCGGCCGTTTCGACCTGTCGACCGGCATCAACTTCAACCGCGCCTACCGCCATGTGGCCGATGAGCTGAAAACCACGCTCGACGGCCAGCTGGGGCCGGACACGGCGGCCAACGTGGCGCTGATCCGCCAGCAGGCGCGCGCCTCTGTCGCCTCGTGGGAGCCGCGCACCGATGCCGAAACCCTGAAAAAAACCCTGCTCGGCATGGCGATCGACGCCGACATCGTGCTCGACCTGCATTGCGACAATGAGGCCGCGCTGCACCTGTACACCGGCACGCCGCTGGCCGCGCAGCTGGCGCCATTGACGGCCCTGCTGGGTGCACGCGCAGTCTTGCTGGAGCTGGCGGCCGGCGAAGAGCCGTTCGACGAAGCGTGCAGCCGCCTGTGGTGGGACCTGGACGCGCACTTCCAGGGCCGCTATCCGATACCGGCCGCCTGCCTGTCGGTGACGGTGGAATTGCGCGGCGAAGTGCAGGTCGACTATGGGCTGGCCGAACGCGACGCGAATGCCCTGCTGCGTTTTCTCGCCATCGAAGGGGTATTGGACATTCCCGGCGCGGCCGACGACCTGCCTGCGCCGCAATGCGTGCCGACGCCGCTGGCCGGCGTGGAACCGATCCTGGCACCCCATGCTGGCGTGCTGGTGTACCTGCGCGAAATGGGCGACACGCTGGCGGCCGGCGACGCCGTCGCCGACCTGATCGACCCGGTCAGCGGCGACACCACCACCCTGCGCTGCACGGTGGCCGGCGTGTTCTTTGCGCGCAGCGCGCACCGCCACGTCCTGCGCGGCATGAACGTCGGCAAGGTAGCCGGCAGCGTGGCCTACCGCGGCGGCAGCCTGCTGAGCCAATAAGAAGAAAACCTCCATGAAAAAATCGTTCAAGCTGCCCAATACTTTTGTCCTGTTGTGCGGCATCCTGGCCATGATCGCGCTGGCCACCTGGCTGGTCCCGGGCGGCAAATTCGACACGCAGCTGGTCAACGGCAAGCAGCTGATCATCCCCGGCACGTTTCACTATGTCGCCAACAAGCCGCAGGGCCTGGCCGCGCTGATGATGTCGCCCATCAAGGGCTTTGTCGACGCCAGCCTGATCATCGGCTTTGTATTGATCGTCGGCGGCGCCTTTTCGGTGCTGCAGAAAACCGAGGCGTTCGACTCGCTGATCAAGGCCATCGCCAAGGCCCACACCAGTTCGCGCTTCGTGCGCGCCGCCATCATTCCCGTCTTCTTCACCATGTTTTCGCTCGGCGGCGCCACCTTCGGCATGAACGAGGAAGCGATCCCGTTCATTTTGATCTTCGTGCCGCTGGCGCTTGCGCTGGGCTACGACACGATCACCGGCGTGTCGATTCCGTTCCTCGGCTCGCAGGTGGGCTTTTCCGCCGCCTTCCTGAACCCCTTCAATGTCGGCATCGCACAGGGCATTGCCGGCGTGCCGATCTTTTCCGGCATCGGCTACCGCCTGATCGTCTGGACCATCGCCACCGCGGTCAGCATCGTGTTCCTGATGTGGTATGCGGCGCGCATCAAGCGCCATCCCGAAAAAAGCCCCACCTACCAGCTCGATATCGAAAAGCGCAGCGAGCACACGATGGACCTGGACAGCTTTGCCGGCATGACGGGCACGCACCGCGCGGTGCTGTGGATCTTCCTGGGCACGCTGTTGACGATGGTGGTGGGCGTGGTCAAGTACGACTGGTTCATCGATGAAATCGCCGCCCTGTTTCTGGTCATGGCCATCGTGGTGGGCCTGGTGGGGCGGCTCGATGCCGACAGCCTGGTCGCCGCCTTCGTGCAGGGCGCGCGCGACATGGTCGGCGTGGCGCTGGTGATTGCGCTCGCCCGCGCCACCATGATCCTCGCGCGCGACGCGCAGATCATCGACACCATGCTGCATGCGCTCACGCCGCTGGTGGCCTCGTCCAGCCCCGTGTTCGCCGCCCAGAAGATGTTCTTCATGCAGTCGGTGATCAACTTCTTCATCCACTCCGGCAGCGGCCAGGCAGCGCTGACCATGCCGATCATGGCGCCGCTGGCGGATCTCGTGGGCGTGACGCGCCAGACGGCCATCCTGGCATTCCAGTTCGGCGAATTCACCACGCCGATGATCCCCACCTCCGGCATCACCGTCGGCGTGCTGGCGCTGGCACGCGTGCCGTGGATTACCTGGGCCAGGTGGATGATCCCGCTGCAGCTGATCTACCTGGTGCTGGCACTGCTGTTGCTGATACCGCCTTGCTTGATGCAGTGGCAATGAGGGCCCATTTGAAGGAAGCTTGCAGCGACTGCAGGAGACATGACCATGGCTCATATCAAGCCCATTAATCCTGATCTGCTGACCGACAGCGATGTCGACTACGCCAACTTCAGCTGCTGCGGCGATGAAGACCTGATCTTCCTGCGCTGCCCCGCCTGCGGCCATCTTTCGGTGCAGTGCTACGAGTGCGAGACGTGGTATGTCGATCTGGCGGATACCGGCAGGATGGAGAGCGCTTATTTATCTGATGATGAGCGGCTGGCGTGTCCGCACTGCAGCGTGCCGTTCGAGGATGCCTGCCATCTGATGGAAGGCATAGTGGACAGGTACCTGCCGACTGCCGCGCAGGTGATCGCCGCCGGACATGGCCGGCATCTGGCGCGCCATCTGCGGGAGCAGCACGGCGTGCTTCTCCCGCCATCAACTTAGCGTCCCTTTCACCCCAAAAGCAAGGACTGGGGTCGGACCCTCAGGGTCCGACCCTGGCACTTTCGCCTTTCGGGTTGAGCCAGCTTAACTTGACGGCCTTAAAGCCATCTTTACACCCTTACCACATGATCACGCGCTGCTCCGGCGGCAGATACATGCCGTCGCCCGGCTTGATGTCGAACGCCTCATAGAAACCTGGCTGGTTCATCACGGTGCCCTTGGCGCGGAATTCGCCGGGCGAATGCGGGTCGCTCTTGATCTGCGCGATGGCCGCTTCCGGACGCAGCTTGGCGCGCCATTTCTGCGCGAAGCCGATGTACAAACGCTGCTCGCCGGTCAGGCCGTCGATCACCGGCGACGGCTTGCCGCCCAGCGAGCGCTGGTAGGCGTTGTAGGTCAGCGACAGGCCGGAGTTGTCGCCGATGTTCTCGCCCAGCGTCAGCTCGCCGTTGATGTAGTAGCCGGGTACCGGGCTGTAGGCGCCGTACTGCTTGACCAGGCCGGCGGCGCGCGCCTTGAAGGCGGTGCGGTCTTCGGCGGTCCACCAGTTGCGCAGGCGGCCGTGGGCGTCATACTGGCTGCCGGAGTCGTCGAACGCATGGCTGATCTCATGGCCGAAAGTGATGCCGAGCAGGCCGTAGTTGACCGCGTCCTCGGCCTTCACGTTGAAGAACGGCGGCTGCAGGATGGCGGCCGGAATCGTGATGGAATTCAAGGCCGGGCTGTAGCTGGCGTTGACGGTTTGCGGCGTCATCGACCATTCGTCGCGGTCGACCGGCTTGCCCAGCTTGTCCAGATTGTTCTGGCGACCCCACGCGCGCGCCGCGCGCACGTTGGCGATCAGGTCGTTCGGCCGGGTCTTCATGCTGCTGTAGTCGCGCCATGTTTCAGGGTAGGCGATCTTGGGTTTGAGGCCGGCCAGCTTGAGCTGGGCTTCTTTTTTGGTCTCCGGGCTCATCCAATCGAGCTTGTCGATACCTTCCTTGAACGAGGCCACGAAGTTATTGAACATGGCCATCACGCGCGGCTTGGTTTCCGGCGGCAGGTACGTTTCCACATAGCGCTTGCCGACGGCGTCGCTGATGGCGTTGTCGGTAAAGCGCAGCGCCAGCTGCCACTGCGGTTCGCTTTGCGGCACGCCGCGCAGCACGGTGCCTTCGAAGGCAAAGCGCTCCTTGACGCTGGCGCTGTCGAGGAAAGAGCCATAGCTTTCGACGATGCGCCAGTTCAGGTAGCTCTTCCAGGATTCCAGCGGCATCGCGGCCACGGCCTCGGAAAAACCGGTCAGGAAACCCGGCTGGCGCACCACCGCCGACGCGGCTTTCGGCGCAAAACCGGCAGCGGCAAAATACGCCTGCCAGTCAAACGCCGGCGCCAGCTCGCCGAACTTGTCGAAGGCGACGCGGTTGTACGACTTGACCGGATCGCGCATCTGCACGCGCGTCCATTGCGCCGCGGCCAGGCGCGTTTCGATGTCGAGCACCTGGGCCGCGTGCGCGGCGGCTGCCTTGTCGCCGCTCATGGCCAGCATGGTCTCGATATGCTTCAGGTATTTGGCGCGCACGGCCACCAGTTTGGCGTCGTCGTCCTTCAGGTAATAGTCGCGGTCCGGCAGGCCCAGGCCCGACTGGCTGACGTTGACGGTGTAGTTTTCCGGATCCTGCGCATCGGGCGCAACGCCGGCCGAGAACGCGGTCTGGATGCCGCTGCGCTGCAAATAGGCGAACAGCGCCGGCAGGTCCTTCTTGTCCTTGATGGCGGCCACGCGCCCCAGTTCAACGTGCAGCGGCTTGAAGCCGGCGGCATCGCGTGCCTTCTGGTTCATGAAGCTGGTGTACAGGTCGGCGATCTTGTGGGTCTCGCTGCCGGCCTTGCCGGGATTTTTCAGCGTCGCCTCGATCAGCGCCCGCAGCTGGCCCTGCGCGATTTCGCGCAATTCGATATACGTGCCCCAGACCGATTTGTCGGCCGGGATCTCGGTGCTGCGGGTCCAGATGCCGTTGACGTAGCCGTAGAAATCGTCCTGGGGACGAACAGCCGTATCGAGGGTGGCCATGTCGATGCCCGAAACGAGCGTCGATGCGGCTACCGGTGCGGCAGCGGCGGCATTCGGCACTTGCTGGGCATGCAGCGAGGGGGCGGACAGGGCAAACAGGGCGCAGCAGGCGGCGCTGATAAGCGAACGATGCACGAAGATTCCTTTGATGTGAGTGAGACTTCATGTTGAAGTACATGCTGTGTACAGGCATGTGGCGCAAGATTATATACCCGTTAAAAAGTGCCGCATTGCAACAATTGGGAATGGGGATCGCCACCGAAAGTGTGACTATCTGCGCTTGCGTCGGCAAACGGAAGAGGATGAGCGGAGGGAAGACTGGCCTGCTGGTATCACCAGGGCTGGAAAGAACCGGGGGCGCCGCCCGTTCTGGTTGTCGGTGATGGGGTTCTGCTGCTTGCTGCTGTTACTGCCGTTACTGCCGTTACTGTCACTTGCATCGTGCCACCACGCTTACAGCGCGGCTTTTTCTGCGGCGCTCAGGCGCCTGGCGCTGACGTAGACGACGTGGGTGGTCACCGCATCGGAACTGGCTACCATGGTTGCCGGTGCGGCGCGGAACTTCGGTACGGCGGCGGTAGCCAGGCTGGTGGCAGCGGCGATGGCGACGATGGCGACGAAGATGGCTTCCATGTTTTTGGCGATGTTCATGATCTGTCCTTTGGGTGGTGGGTTGTGTGCTGCGATGATTGAACTTTAGGCTCGTCACCGCGCCATCGCCACCGGATTGCGACCAAATGCGAAAATCGCGGAACAGAATACCCAACGCCGCGATGGAACGGTTGTCAGTGGCAGGCGCGGGTGCAGCTGCCATGACAGCAGTCATCGCGCACCTCAGCGCAGGTAAATATCCGCCACATATTTTTCCCTCAGCGACGCCGGCCGCAGCGGTGCCGTAAAGCCATACTGCGCATACAGTCCGTGCGCCGTGCTGGTGGCCAGCATGAAGCGGCGCAGGCCCTGCAGGTCGGGATGCGCCATCACGGCATCCATCAGCTGCCTGCCGTAGCCCCTGCCGCGATAGTCATCGAGTACATACACATCGACCAGGTAGGCAAACGTGGCGCAGTCGGTCACCACGCGGGCGAACGCCACCTGGCGTGCGTCCACAAAGCCGCCAAAGCACAGCGAATGGTCGATCGCGCGCTGTACGGTGGCCAGCGGAATGCCGATGGCCCAGGTCGATTGGGTACTGAGGAAATGGTGGATGGCCGGAACGTCGAGTTCCGTCTTGTCGGTGCTGATCGTCAAAGGTGGCATGGCACTGGCGCGGCTGTCGTGGAAAACACGATCATCGGCCTTTTTGACGCTGTTGTCACCAGGGCTGGAGAGAACCGGGGGCGCCGCCCGTTCCGGATGCCGGTGATGAGCTATTGCGGTGTGCTGCTGCTGTCACTGCTGTTGCCGCCTGCATTGCATGGCCGCGCTTACAGTGCGGCTTTTTCTTCTGCGCTCAGGCGCTTGGCGCTGACGTAGACAACGTGGGTGGTGAGCGCATCGGCACTGGCCGCGATGACCGCTGGCGCGCTGCGCGACGCTGGTACCGAAGCGGTAGCCAGGCTGGTGGCAGCGGCGATGGCGATGATGGCAACGACGATGGCTTCCATGTTTTTGGCGATGTTCATGATGTGTCCTTTCGGGTGGTGGTTGTGTGTTGCGATGATTGAACTGTAGACGCATCACCGCGCCATCACCACCGGATTGCGACAAAACGCGCAAAAGGCGGGACAGGATACAAACTGACACGATGGAATGTCATGGCCAACTATTTCTTGCGGGGGTGCTACAAATGTGGCATGCTACATTTGTAGCAATCACAACCGACAAGGAAATTATGTTCTCGTTCGCATGGAAGTGGAAACTGGCCAGCCTGCTGTCTGCAGCGGCTTTGACAACGTCGGCTGCGGCTGCCGATTTCGACGGCATGGTCAGCGTTGGCCAGCACCAGCTGCAGGTGGCGCAGGCCGGCGATGGGCCATACACCGTGGTGTTCGAGGCAGGCTTTGCCAGCGACCAGTCGGTGTGGCGCAAGGTGGCGCCGCAGATCGCGAAACAGGCGGCAGTGCTGGTTTATTCGCGCGCCGGCTACGGCCAATCGCCGGCCCGCGCGCAGCCGCTCAGCATGGAGCAGAGCGCGGCCGAACTGGCCGAAGTACTCAGCCAGCGCAAGGTGGCAGGTCCGCTGATCCTGGTCGGCCACTCCTACGGCGGCTTTTTGATCCGCCATTTTGCGGCTACCCATCCGCAACGGGTAGCCGGTCTGGTCTTCGTCGATCCGGCCGACGAAGGCCTGGAGACGGTGCTCAAGCGTGTCGATGCGACCCGCGTGCAGCAGGACCAACGCATGCTTGCCGCCAGCATTCCACCCAAATGGCAGGGCGAACTGCAGACGATCCAGAAAATCCTGGATGCGGGCCGGCTGCCGGCCACGCCCGAGCTGCCCGACGTGCCGGCGGTACTGATCACCTCGGTGCAGTCGCGCGCCGGTTCGGACTTTTTCCAGGAGACCCCGGAGGCCATCAAGATCAAGCGCGAGCGCCATGCCGCCTTCATGACGCAGTTCTCCAGCGGCGCGCATGTTTACACGCCCAACAGCGGCCATGGCATCCAGATGCAGGAACCGGAACTGGTGATCGCCGCCATCGGCCAGGTCATGGCGTCGGCCACGCAGAATGCGGCGCGCGTGGCCAGGGCGCAGGCAAGGCAGACACTGATGGGCGAGCTGGAACTGGGCGCCGCCCTGCTGGGCAAGCAGCAGCAGGACGCTGCCGCCAGCCGTGTCGCGGCAGCGTTGAAAGCCAGCCAGTTGAATGAAGCCGAGATCAATACGCTGGGGTTTGATTTGCTGGGCAAGGCCAAACAGCCTGCATTGGCGGCGCTGGTGCTGGCGTACAATAGCCAGGCCTGGGCGCAGTCCCACAACGCGGCGGACAGCCATGGCGAAGCCTTGCTGGCGCTGGGCCGTCCGGCAGAAGCGCAGCGCCAGTTCGAACGGGCGATTGCGCTCGGACAGGCTGGCGGCGCGCGCGAGCAGGCCATGGCCGGCTACCGCCAGCATCTTTTATCAGCACAGCAAGCATTGACACAACCATGACAAAAAAATCGCCTCCGATTGATACCGCAGCCGCCATGCCCGGCCTGGAAGACCTGGCGCCGCGCGAGCGGCAGGTCGCCGAGTGCGTGTACCAAATGCAGGAAGCCACCGCGGCGCAGATCCAGGCAGCGCTGGGACCGGACCTGAGCAACTCGGCCGTGCGCGCCATGCTGGGGCGGCTGGAAGCGAAGGGCCTGCTCCAGCATCGCGTCGATGGCCAGCGCTATCTGTACAGCGCCGTGGCGCCGCAGGCGCAGGTGCGCGAATCGGCATTGAAAAAACTGGTCGGCACCTTCTTCAACAACTCCAAGGCCAGCGCCGCCACGGCCTTGCTCGGCATGTCCGGCAAACTCAGTTCGCAGGAACTCGATGACCTCGAAGCGATGATTGCAAAGGCGCGCAAGGAAGGGCGCTGATGGCGGGAACCGATCTGGCGCAGCTTCTGCTCAAGCATGGCGTGACGGTGCTGCTGTTGCTGTGCGTGCTGCGGCTGCTGGTCGGAGCATCGGCGGCGCGGCGCGTGTTTGCCACGCGCTGCGGCCTGGTGGCGCTGCTGCTGATGCCCCTGTTCTGGCTGTCGCTGCCCCCGATCTCGCTGCGCGCGCCATTGGCCGTCTCTGCCCTGTTCGACCCGCCGCTGGCGATACCCGCCGGCGTGACGACGGCCGACGTGCCCCTGCTTGACGACGCCGTGGCCCTGCCCTCGCGCGCCACCCAGCTGGGGCGCGCGCTGCTGGCCGTGTATGCGACCGGTGTGCTGTGCCATCTGCTGCGCCTGGCGCTGAACCTGCTGCAACTGCGCCGGGAAGCCGTCGCCGCGCGGGCCGTGGCGGCTCCGGCATGGACGACTGCGCTGCACAATCTGCAGCGCACGTGCGGGCCGCGCCGGCAGGTCGCCCTGCTGGCGTCCGATACGGCCTCCTCTCCGTACAGCTGGGGCTGGCGGCATCCCGTCATCGTGCTGGACCGGCACAGCATCGAGACTGCCGATGCACGCGCCGTGCTGGCCCACGAGCTGGCCCATGTCCGCGCACGCGACTGGCCGATGCTGATGCTGGCGCGCGTGCTGCTCGCCCTGTACTGGTGGCACCCGCTGATGTACGGCCTGCTGCGCACGCTGGAACACGACACGGAATGCGCCGCCGATGACGCCGTGCTGGCGGCGGGCAGCACGCCATCGCACTATGCACACACCTTGCTGACGGTGTCGCGCCAGGCCTTCGGCGGCGGTGCTGCGGGAACCGCAGGGCTGGCTGAAAACCATATCGCCAGCCACGGCGCCATGCTGCGCGCGCGTATCGCAGCGCTGCTGGCAGCGCATCGGCCGCGCGGGCGCGTGACAGCCTTGCAATGGTGGGGCGGCGCGCTGGCGACGCTGATGCTGCTGTGCGCACTGGGCAGCCTGACGCTGCGCGGCGAACCGGTGCTGTGGCCGGACAGCCTGCTGCCGGCCGCCAGCACGGCGAGCGACGACCCGATGGCGATGCTGGCAGCGCTGGACAACCCGAACTTCACCCAGCTGGCCCATGCCATGCGCGCACAGGATTTCACGCTGCGCCATGCGGTGCAGGTGGAGTCGTTCCGCCAGCGCGCCGCGATCCCGCCGCTGATGCTGGCGCTGCGCGATTCCCGGCCCGTGGTGCGCCAGCTTGCCGCCTGGGCCCTGAGCGAAATGCGTTTTGCTGAAACGGCGCCGGCCGTCGCCGCGCTGCTGGCCGATCCCGATGCGGCGGTGCGCGCCGAAGCGGTGGGCGCCCTGGGCGACATGGAAGAGAGGCGCTGGCTGGCGCCGATGATCGCCATGCTGAATGAGCCGCACGCCGTGGTGCGCACCCGCGCCGCGCATGCGCTCGGCGATCTGCAGGCTGCCACCGCCATCCCCATGCTGCAACGGCACCTCGATGATACGGATCCGGAAGTGGCCAGCGAAGTACGCTGGGCGCTGGCGGAAATGCGCCAGTAGCGTTACTTCAGGACCTGCGCCACGTCGACCACATCCACGCCCTGCAACTGGCCCAGCCAGCCATCGAACCACGGCTTGTGCGACACGCCGACGATCGACAGCACGCGCGCGCCCGGCTGTTCGCGGAACGTTTCGCGGATATTGGCCACCATGCGCAGGTTGCGGATTTCCCAGCCCGCTACCCACATCTGCGGATAGCCTTGCGGCGATCTGGCGCGCATGGCCGCGCTGACATTGGCCTCGGCGTACATCTGCAGGCTGGCGGGGCTGTTGAGCTGGCGATACAGCGGCAGCAAGTCCGGTGCATGGCGCAGCGCGTCCTGCCGTTTTTCGCTGTCCTCCAATGCCGCGCCGCCGGCAGCCCACGCCGCCTCGATCGCCTGCACGAAGGGCTTGATATCGGCGATATCCATGCGGTCGCCCGTATGGTTGTCGATGGCGTGCACGCGCGGCAAGCCCAGGCGCGCGGACAGGCGTGCCGCCAGCTGGTAATTCTCGTTGTTGCGCGTTGCCAGTTGCGCGAGTTTTTCCACCAGCGCGCTATCCAGGCAGTCGCCGGCGCGGCGCTCGGCTTCAGGCAGCTGCAGCCATTGCACATAGGCCGAGGCCACGTCGTTCGCCGCCAGGAACAGTGCCGCCAGGCGGCGCCGCTGCGCTGGCGTGGCCTGTGCAGGCCATGCCTTGAGGATCTTGTCCACTTCGGCCAGCGCGGCCGGCACATCGAGCCCGGTGGCGGCCTGCGCCAGTGCGGTCGATGCGCAATAGTCGGCGCCGTATTTTGCCGGGTGCCGCGCCGCCAGATCGCACTCTTCGCCGGACTCCATTTCGATCGTGATGATGCCGGGCCTGAATGCCGCCAGCCGGTCAAGCACGCCGTCGAGCGCCGCCGGATTGAAACCGGCCGGCATGGCGTTCAGGTGCATGGTGCCCAGCACCAGTACCTGCGCCCGGGGGCCGGCCATGTCGCGATCGAGCGTTGTCAGGTCGACCTGTGCCTGCGCGGTGAAGGGCAGTGCGGACCACGCCGCGAGCAGGCCGATGATGGTTCTGGTCCAGTTCTTCATGCGCTGTTACAGCACGGCTTTTTCTTCGGCGCTCAGGCGCCTGGCGCTGACATGGACCACATGTGTCGCAGAGGCGGCAGCAGCGGCATTGGCGCTGGCCGCCACCGGCGTTGGGGTGCTGGCGACTTCCGGCGCCTTCGCCCTGTTCAGGCTCGCGGCGGCGACGACGGCCACGATGGCGACAAT